>CAYXZY010000115.1:0-4993 GCA_964469685.1 uncultured Sulfurovum sp.
TCAAGCATGATGATACTGTCACCCAGTTCATGTAATGGGACCGGTTCAGGCCGTGTGCCATGCATCATGACATTGTGGTGGATCTTGTGGCCAACAATATTTTGCATCTGTTCTTTTGTGGCCTTGTAAAAAATGGCATCTTTTAGTGATTCAACTAAATGTCTGTTTGCGTCATAGTAATCTTGTGTGGCCAGTATGCTTTTTACTTCAATAGATTGCGTTAAGAGAAGGTTGACCACTTTGGGACTGTCTGCAACAAAGCTACCATCTGTACGAAATGCATGTTCTCTGAATTGATGATAGATTGTAAGTTCGGGAGCGTTGATGTCATTTACATTTACATAAGTCATGGCGTATTGTACATAAACTCTCATAAATCGCCATGGCTTTACATATTTTTGTTACAATTGCTCAAATAAATAGGAATGAAAATGATTCATTAGGAATGCAAATAAGTTCATTCAGGGCAGTAGATTTGAAAAATATTTAAACTTGATTGACATTGACTCAAGTTTTTTGATATAATACATTTATAAAATTATTATGTAGGATATGAAGTATGTCAAAAAGTTTATATGAAACACTTGGTATTAGTGAGAATGCTACTGCTGATGAGATCAAGAAAGCTTATAGAAAACTTGCAAGAAAATATCATCCTGATATCAATAAAGATGAATCAGCTGTTGAAAAGTTCAAAGAAATAAATGCAGCCTATGAAGTATTGTCGGATGAAGAAAAGAAAGCACAATACGATCAGTATGGTGATCAGATGTTTGGAGGCCAAAACTTTCATGACTTTGCCTCAGGACAAGGTGCGGGTGTTGACCTTGATGAAATATTGCGTCAGATGTTTGGTGGAGGCGGAGGAGGCTTCTCGGGCGGTTTTGGCGGTGCTCAAGGCGGTTTTGGTGGCTTTGGCGGTGGCGGGTTCGGTGCACCAGACCTGGATACGCAAGCGCGTATCACCGTGCCGTTTATGACTGCCGTGCAGGGTGGTAAGTACAGTATTAATGTAGACGGTAAAAGTTTTGATATCAAGATCCCCGCAGGGATCAAGTCCGGCGAGACACTTCGAGTCAGAGGCAAAGGAAAAAGCCATCAGGGACATACGGGTGATCTGTTGATCAAAGTAGATGTGGCAGATTCGCCTGAGTACGAAAGAAAAGGACTGGATCTGTACAAAACATTTGATGTGCCGCTGAAAGAAGCGCTATTTGGTGGTAAAATAGCCGTACAGACACCAGAAAAAGAGGTATCATTGAAAGTGCCGAAAAATACAAAAAACGGTCAGAAATTCAGACTTAAAGGTAAGGGCATGCCAGACAGAAAAACGGCTATGAAAGGTGACTTGTTCCTTGTAGCCAATGTGGTATTGCCGGATGTTGACAGTTTGGATGAAGAGTTGAAAAAAATGATGGAAGCTAAATTATAATACTTTAAAAAGGATCTATGATGCATAGTTATGATGAACCGGTTTATCTTATTTCTGTGGTGGCAACGATGTTGGATATCCATCCTCAAACACTTAGGCAGTATGAAAGAGAAGGTCTCATAGAGCCTTCACGTACACAGGGACGCATGCGTCTGTTCTCGCAGCGTGATATAGAGAAAATGAAGTTGATCTTGCGGCTTACCAGGCAGATGGGTGTGAATCTTGCTGGTGTGGATGTCGTACTACAGCTAAAAGAACAGATAGATGAGATGCAAAAAGAGATTGATCAGTTAAGAGAAGAACTCTCAAAAGTCAATCGAAACGGTTCTGTGCATGTCAGTAAGTCTCTTGTGCCTACGAGTGCTTATGATATTATAGTTTTTGAAGACTGATTGATACCTAGATGCCGGCAGGTGGGTAAAATACATCAAATTGATACTTGCGCATCTGCCTATGAATATGTTCACACCAAAATCTAATCTTTTTATGGTATTTTAGTTTAAAATATCAGCGAAGCCTCTGATCGAAATCCATATAAAGATGAAACATGAATAACGGCCAAGAATATATTAAAACTGCCAATAAACTTCAAAAGGCACTCAGTGAGGAGTTGTTTGGGCAGGATAGAGCTATAGATGCTATTGTCAACAGCATCAAAGGCAATATCGTTACCAATAAAAATGCTCCAAAATCCACGTATCTTTTTTTAGGGTCGCCTGCGACTGGTAAAACCTACTTGGCTGAACTCATGACCAAAACTTTGGATGACTACAAAATTAGAACCTTTGACATGACACAGTATCATGAGCAAAACGGTGGAGAGCTGTACGGGTATCCTAAAGGGTGGTCCGGATACAGTGTTGGGCAGCTTACAGGGTTTGTGCATGATCATCCCAAATCGATCATTGTGCTTGATGCATTTGAAAAAGCGGACAATGTGATACAGACCAACCTTCTTTCTATCTTTGAGGGAGGAATGATGAGGGATGCTTGTGGATGGGACAAAATTACCGATCAGCCCTGTAATGATGCTGAAGAGAAAGTCTATACCGAAGACAATGCGAACTTTATCGTTGATTTTAGAGAGACCATCTTTATTATCACCTCCAGTCTAGGTGAAGAACTCTATTCGGATAATAAATTCGTCAAACTGATTGAAGATGATTATATTCAGGCTGAGTCCATGATACTGGAAGCCCTCAAGAGGGAAGAAAAAACCAACATCAAGACAGGCGGGATGCAAAAAGCGATCATACCTGAACTGATCTCACGATTTTCTCAGGCGACCATTGTGCTTTTTAACAAACTCAATTATCCTGCGTATGAGGCCATAGGCAAAAAAGCTTTTCTTGAGTATGAAAAGGTGTTTAAAGAGAATTATGCTTTGGACTTCAAGGAAGACAAGAACTTTAGCAACTTCCTAAAAACACAGATACTTCTTTTTGCTCCTGAGCTGGATGCAAGACGACTGAAAAACAAGATTGGTCAAAACTTTTTTACTAAAGTGACCGACTACCTGATCAGCCTGGGAGATGATGCTGGAAAATATGATGAGATCAAGATATCGCTGTCAAAACAAACCACTGATTTTATACGTGAAAGTCTTACGCCTCTGATAGAAGATGACAAGCTTGTCAAAGAACTTTTTAGGAAAAACATCAAGTTGGAGATCGATGATGGCTTTACGGCCAAAGGTTCGGTGATCACCTACAAGGTAAAATCATGTAAATTCAAGCAGGTCAAGCGTATCAAAGACTTTAGTGACGATGGACTTGTGTTTGATATACCTGATGTTTCCTTTGATGATATAGCAGGCCACAGTAATGCAAAGATGAGGTTGCATGAAGTCATACATTTTTTAAAAGAGCCCAAACTGCTCAAAGCATTCAATGTGCAGCCTCCCAAAGGGATGCTTCTGTATGGCCCTCCGGGAACAGGTAAAACACTTTTGGCCAAAGCATTTTCAGCAGAAGCTGAGTTGCCGTTCATTTCCATTACCGGCGTGGAACTGTTGCAGCTTGACAAGATAAAAAAGGTATTTAAAAAAGCCAAAGAGTATGCCCCGTCCATTATATTTATTGATGAGATAGATACGATCGGTATGCGTGAAAAAGGAAACAGCAGAGAAGTACAGATCAATAAATTTCTAGCAGAAATGGATGGCTTTTCGAATAAAGTAGATGAAAACATATTTATTATAGCTGCAACCAATTATAAAGAAAATTTGGACCCGGCGATCATACGTCCCGGAAGGATAGAGATACATATTAACGTGGATGACCTTGATAAGGATGCGCGAAAATACTTTATCAATAAAATCCTGAAGGAAAAACCGACAAGCGGCAAGTTTGATATGCATAAACTCTTGACGCATACGGCCGGGCTTACAGGAGCACAGTTTGAGCTTGTCAGTAAAGAAGCCTCTTTTTACTGTATCAGGCATGGTATCTCTGCGATCACGCAAGATATTTTACTTCAGGAGATCAACAAGGTCAAGTATGGTGAAAAGTCATCCCATATCTCCAATGAGCAGGTTTTTGAAAAGACTGCTACACGAGAAGCTGCGCATACGGTCATTGCAAAAGTATTGATGCCTGATATGAAAATAAAACAGGTTCTGGTCACACCACGCAATAATAAGAATGGATTTATTGCCAACAATTTTGATGATATGCAAGGCAATATGACGATTGAAGACATCCAAAACAGAATTTGCATCTCTCTGGCAGGTAGAATAGCACAGATCAAAAAATACGGGAGTATTGCAGGGATGGATATGGAAGGCTCCCCCGACTTACAGCATGCCATCAAGGACGCCTATATGGCCATAGCGCATTATGGTATGGATGAAGAATTAAGATATGTCAATGTAAAAAAACATCACGCAAAAGAAAATGAACCGCAAGATCATCAACACAGTGACAGAAAGGTTGATGAAGCTGTGGAAAGATGGATGCAAAAAGCTGAAGAAAAGACCAAAGAACTGGTCAATGCAAATTGGGATAAAATAGAAGAACTTTCAGTCGCCTTGCTGCGTCATGAGATCATGTATGAAGAAGATTTGGCTGAAATTTTATAACTTGTGCATAGATTGCCTATGCACAAGATCAGTTGCTGACACAACTGTTGCCTCGTGATCCCCATTTGACAATCACGCCTTTTTTGTTTGTTTCTATAAAAAGTTTACATGTTTCCTGCACCACTTCCGATCCGTATCCGAAGAGCCCAAAGCCGTTATTGTATCCGTAGTAGCCATACATCGGCATAGAAGGGTAAGAATAGATACGTGAACGTTCATATACATAGACTTTATTTTTATTTGGCAAGGTGAAGGTGCTGTCAGGGTAGCCGATCTGACCTATGAGGTGTGCAATATTTTGTCCTACCCATCCATCATATTTTTGAACAAATTTCTGGTGTGTCGCACAGCCTTGCATAGCTAACAATGCAAATGCTGTCACAGCAAGTATTAGTAGTTTTTTCATGGGATACTGTCTCCTGATGTATATAGTACTGATAATAGTATAGGAAAGTGTAGTAAATGTGAAATGAATGAGATTG
>CAYXZY010000116.1:0-2387 GCA_964469685.1 uncultured Sulfurovum sp.
TCATAACGATAGCATTTGGAGGCGTAGCGATAGGCAACATAAAAGCATAAGAAGCGGCCACTGTCGCAACCGTCAGCAGCATCATCCCTTCATTTTCAGGCATATTTTTAGCAAACTCATAAAAAATAGGAATCGCTATAGAGGTTAAAGCCGTATTGCTGGTCACCTCCGTGGAAAAAGTGACAAAAAGTGCTACAGATACAAGCATCCAGAAAAGCGGTAATGTAGAGATAAACATGAGTTTAGTCGCAATATCAGCAGCGAGTCCAGTCGTTGAAAATGCTGCAGCTATACTAAATCCTGCACCAAATAAAAAGATGATCTCATAAGGCATAGTGCGGGTGTCTTCCCAGTCCAGAAAACCGATGCGTGGGACAAACATTAAAAGTCCAAAACCAAGCAGTACCAATTTCTCATCCAGTGCAAACCCAAAGAGTTGCTTCATAAAAGTATTGATTACGAGTACAGAAGCCAAAACGATGATGATCCCATACAGTCTCTTTTGCGTGGATGTCAATTCCGGCACATTGTGACTCACATCTTCCACACACTCATCTGCCATACCCAACGAAAGTACATAGGGCATGATAAGCAGCATCAGACCAACCACAGGCAGCATCAAAAACACCCATTCACCAAAAGCCAAAGCAGGAAGTTTATGTTCTTCCAAAAATCCCAGCAGTATCAAATTTGGTGCCGTACCAATGGGGGTTAAGATACCGCCTACACTTGCCCCATATGCAGTTGCAAGCAAAAACCGTACTTTAAGCCTGACATTCTCACTTAAAAAAAGTGCTATTGGCATAAGCATCAGCGTGATCGTCGTGTTATTGAGAATGGAACTAAGCAGTGCAGCCGTTATGGCAAGTGCATAGATAATACCTCGTGCAGTCTTAGGGAACAAACTAAGAAGCTTGGCAGAAAGATACTTATGCAGCCCTGTCTTCTCTATAGCAATGGCAAGCATAAAACCGCCCAAGAAAAGAAAGATGATAGATTTGGAATAATTCGAAGTCACAGCTGCGGTGTCCAAAATACCAAATATCGGAAAGAGTATAATAGGTAAAATGGAAACAGCCCCCAGGGGCATCGCCTCATTGGTCCAGAGTGTTACCAAAAATGCTACCAACCCTATGAGTATTGCATGATGTATGGAAAAGCCCAAGAGGGAGAGTGCAAAAAAAACAACCCCTATAAAGACGGCTACCATGATACCTTTCATCTTTTGTCCTTTTTATAAATCTCATCTATATACACCAACTCGACATCTTTCAAAACCGGCTTTGCCAACGCCAAAGCCTTCATAGTTGTTTGATGAGGATGTCCGATAGCAACGGCATACCCATTTTTTTTCGCTTTATGTACTGCTGCCTTAAGTTGCTTGTGGATAGCCTCAACCGTGTGAGTATTATCGATGAAGACATCTCTTCTTACATAAGCATCTCCAAAATCATGTGCAATCTTGCGTACCTTGGAGGTAGAAGCCGTATAACTGTCCACAAAGACAAATCCTTCCAATTTCAATGCGATATATAGTTTTTTCATTGCCCCGTAATCTGAAGTGAAGACAGAACCAGTATGGTTGTTTACATATTTTGCATTGGGGAAAAGTTGTCGCAACTCCATCACTCGGTCTACGATCTCTTCATCTGAAAATTTTCTCATCAGTGTTTTGCTCTGTTTGTTGAACTGGGCGCTGCCCGACTCCATAGGCAAATGGATCATATAGTGTTTTGCCTGTCTTGCAAGCAGGTGACTTTTTTTTGCCAAAGCATAAGGAGGGAAAATAGAAGGGGTGATCTTCATTCCCAGATTGTTGATAGCCTTTAGTTGTTTGAGGGTATGCACATCATCAATAATGATGACCAGTTTTGGCTTCTTTCCACGAGATGCCAAAGTCACATCAGGTTTTTGGGTATCTGCTTTTGTCAAAGCTTCAACCTTATGCTTGGCCTGTGTGCCTCTCTCTTTCAACAAATGTGTGACAGATACATCTTCTTTGACAACTTTTTCCTGCTTTTTATGCGTGAATGCTTTGGGGTGACGGGTATCAATATTTTTGAAAGCTGCTGAAGGCTGCTTCGAGCTATATGACGGTGCAGTTTGTCTTTTTTTGGGAGAAGATGTATGGGCATTTACAGTTTCGATACTGTCATTTTTACCCAAAAAATACCCAAATGCCACCAGCGAGATAAGCAACACTACTGCAAGAACAATGTAAATGTCTTTTTTCAACCCTGACTTTTTATTCGTTCGCCTGGGTGTGCTTTTCTTTCTTGCATTCTTTTGGGAAGATGTCGTACTTTTCTTAGGTCTGCTGGCCATACAATCCATTCTTATTTTGTTTTAAGTATTGTAGCAAAATAAGCGTTAAGTGTCCGGAAACA
>CAYXZY010000116.1:2487-4984 GCA_964469685.1 uncultured Sulfurovum sp.
TGGTCTACGATTTTATTGGCTGCAATCCAAGGCATCATCTCTCTAAGTTTGTTACCGGTTTTAGTGATAAGAAGCTCCTGGTCGTTTTTGCGCTCAGCATTCATTCTTGGGTAGCCTGCCTGACCTTCCAAGATAAAGTCTTTTGCAAATCTACCATCTTGGATCTCTGTTAAGATGTCTTTCATTGCTTGTTTTGATTCCGCATTGATGACTCTTTTACCAGATACATAGTCACCGTACTCCGCTGTGTTGGAAATAGAGTATCTCATATCTGCGATCCCGCCTTCAAACATAAGATCAACGATGAGCTTAAGTTCGTGGAGACATTCGAAGTATGCAAGTTCAGGTGCGTAACCCGCTTCTGTCAATGTTTCAAAACCAGCTTGTACCAAAGCTGCTGTACCACCACAAAGTACTGCTTGCTCACCAAACAGATCTGTTTCAGTTTCATCTTTGAAAGTTGTTTCAATAATGGCAGTTCTTCCTCCGCCGATCGCTGACGCGTAGGAAAGTGCAAGTTCTTTGGTCGCCCCACTCGGGTTTTGCCCAACAGCGATAAGATCAGGGATACCACCACCCCTTACAAACTCAGACCGTACAGTATGTCCCGGAGCCTTTGGTGCGATCATTGTCACGTTAATGTCAGCCCTTGGAGTGATTCTTCCATAGTGTATGTTAAACCCGTGACCAAATGCAATAGTAGCACCCTCTTTCAGGTTTGGCTCTATTTCATTTTTGTATATCTCAGCTTGATTCTCATCAGGAAGAAGGATCATCACCACGTCAGCTTTGGCTGATGCGTCAGCCACTGTAAGTGTTTCAAAACCTTTGGCTTCAGACTTTGCCCAAGATGAACCACCTTGTCTTAGTCCCACAACAACATTTACACCAGAATCTCTTAGGTTTTCTGCATGTGCATGCCCCTGAGAACCGAAACCGATCATTGCTACTGTTTTAGATTTGATGATATTAAGATCACAATCTTTGTCATAATATACATTTAAGGTTGACATGTATTATCCTTCATGAATTGAAAATTTCCGCGATTATACCAAAATAATACTTATTAAGCTAAGTTTCTACGTATCGTTTTTAGTGTGATTCTTCTTGGAAGTGCCCTTATGCTATAATAAATCACTATACACATGAAGGAGTATAAATGATAGCACTACTCAACGAGTCTGTCTTATGGTGGCATTGGATCGTTTTTGGTATAGTATTGTTAATCTTAGAGATGAATACTGGTACATTTTTCATGTTAGGGCTAGGTATAGCTGCGATCTTTGTTGGTATTATTGATGTCACTGTAGGTACATCCTTCGCCATTGAACTTGCTATCTGGATAGTGCTTTCCGTACTTGCTATCATGGCGTGGTTCAGGTGGTTTAGAGAAAAACCTGTTACCGACAGCGGACAATCCAACTACAGACTGGACACTTTGGGTACTGTAGTTGAAGATATACAGCCCCATAGCAGAGGCAAAGTCATATTTGATACACCTGTACTGGGAAATACTTCCTGGCATGCGACTTCAAAAGTAGACATAGATAAAAATACCCGAGTCAAAATAGTAGAGATCAACGGACAACTCATAGAAGTTGAACCACTGTAAAAATAGTTTAAAGGAAAAACCATGGAAGTAGAAGCTTTAAATATCATCATTGTCATTGTGCTTGCTGTCATCATTACCCTCTACAAGGGGATCAATATTGTGCCTCAAGGTGAAGAATGGGTAGTAGAGAGGCTTGGTAAGTTTTCTCGTACACTTAAACCCGGACTCAATGTTATCATACCCTATATCGAAGCCATACGTCAAAAGATCACCACCAGAGATATCATCCTGGATATACCGCAACAAGAGGTAATCACCAGAGACAATGCAGTGATCCTTACCAATGCTGTCACTTTCATACGTGTTACAAACCCTAGAGATGCCCTGTACGGTATAGAAGATTTCAGACTGGCGATTCAGCAACTTGTCATGACAACACTGCGTTCTATCTTGGGTGAGATGACTCTGGATGAAGCCCTTTCAAACCGTGAGATCATTAAAACTAGACTCAAAGACCAGATCGTCGATGATGTTGCTGACTGGGGAGTCACTGTAAAGTCCGTAGAGATCCAAGATATCAAACCATCAGACTCTATGCAGGACTCTATGGAACGTCAAGCTGCAGCGGAGCGCGAAAGACGTGCCATAGAAACCACAGCGGAAGGAAACAAAAATGCTGCTATCTTAGAGGCTGACGGGAAACTTGAAGCTGCAAAAAGAGAAGCTCAGGCTCAAGTAGCACTGGCAAATGCCTCCGCTGAGGCCATCAAGCTTATCTCAGACAATATTCAGGACAAAGAACTGCCGGCCATGTTCCTCCTGGGAGATCGCTACATTAATTCACTCGAACAGATAAGCAAAAGTCAAAATTCCAAATTTGTGATCTACCCTGCAGATCTGCAAAGTGCGGTCAAAGGAATGTTGGGGAATGTATTTAAAAAGTAA
>CAYXZY010000117.1:0-4942 GCA_964469685.1 uncultured Sulfurovum sp.
ACCAAAGTAATATATATGAGTATTTAGAAGACTTGTCCCTTCGACACCCTTCGACACCCTTCGACAAGCTCAGGGAACGCTCTGGGAACGCTCAGGGAACGGTGGCTGAGCCTGTTGAAGCCAAACTTCTTATTTGTAACGATGACAAAGAAGCAGTGCAGATACGTGATGTAGCTTTGCTCCTTGATTTTGACACCTTTGTCCTGCCGGACATACGTGTCAGTGCCGGAGAGGATCTGCGTGCGTATACAGAAGATGTGCAGGCACTCTTTTTGCAGTTAAGCGGGTACCATCAGAGTACAAAGAAAAAAGTGCTTATCTCACCAGTGAGAACCCTGCTTATCCCTTTTCCAAAACCTCAATATTTCTCTTCTCAAAGCATTGAATTTGGAGAGACTTTGGTGTTGCAAACGCTTAAAGACAGGCTGTATCAATGGGGGTATCATTTTACAGATATCGCTGCACAGCGTGGAGAAGTCTCTTTTCGCGGGGACATTATAGATATCTATCCTGTGGATGCGCAGAAACCTTTTCGTATCTCGTTGTTCGATGAAGAGGTCGAAAGCATACAGCATTATGATGAAGGCACGCAAAAACGTGTCAGCGAGGAGTTGGAGTCCCTTTCTTTTACCCCTGCATTTTTGGCTTTGGATAAAGAGGAACATGAAGCATTAAAGCTCAGATGTGAGCGCAGCGCTTACGATACTTTTGTAAAAGATATAGATTCTCTTGGTCTGTGGCATTTGGATGCTTTGGGACAGAGTGCACTGGAGCAGTTTTCAGGGGTATGGGCTTCCAACCTAGATGAGGAACTGAAAGAAATCTATGCACTGTCAGAGCCACTTGTGCCACGCAAATCATTTTTGCTTCCTGCTATACCCGAAGGCAGTCTTTACCGTGACCTTGAAGTAGCAGACCCCAATAAAATTCTTGCGTCCCATAAAGAGAAGAAAGTGACGATCATTGCGAAAAATGAGAGTATCGTACGGGGCAGCGAACTGCACTCTTTTGAGAATATAGAGTTCCGCTATCAAGAAGGGATCGTGAATCTTATAGGGCCAGACAGGCTGATACTCTCACTCAATAAACCGCTCAAACGTAAAAAAGTGAAAAAAGCTTCTATTATTTTGGATGAACTCAAACCCGGGGATTATGTGGTACACGAGAACTACGGGGTAGGGATCTTTAAGGGGATAGAAAAAAGAGAGGTATTGGGCTCTTTGTCCGAGTTTGTGGTGATGCATTATCAAAATGAGGATGCCTTGCTCATTCCTGTGTCCAGCCTGGAGGTCATAGACCGTTATGTGGCTGAAGGGGGAGCGATGCCTGTTCTTGACCGTATGGGCAAAGCGAGTTTTAAAAAGCTCAAAGCCAAAGTGAGAGAAAAACTTTTTGCTATCGCTTCACAGATCATTAACCTCTCTGCGCAAAGGCACTTGAAAAAAGGTATCAAGTTAGTGAGCAGTGAGGAAGGAGCAGGGAGCAGTGAAGAGAGGGAACTTGGACAGAAAATAGCTTTGGAACATAAAATATTTTTCTCTCAAGCAGGGTTTGTACATACAGAAGACCAGGAACGCGCGATCAATGATATGCTGGATGACCTGAGTTCAGGCAAAATGATGGACAGACTGCTTTCAGCAGATGTGGGCTTTGGTAAAACTGAAGTCGCGATGAACGGGATGTTCATCGCTGTAAAGAATGGCTATCAGGCGATGATGATTGCACCTACGACATTGCTGTCATCTCAGCATTTCAAGAGCCTTAAGGAACGTTTTTATGACCATGGCATCAGTGTTGCCAAACTTGACAGGTTTTCTACAACAAAAGAAAAAAATGCAGTACTAAAGGGTCTGGAAGAGGGCAGCATCGATGTCGTGGTCGGTACACACGCACTGTTAAAAGCAAAATTTAAGAACCTTGCGCTTGTGGTCATAGATGAAGAGCATAAGTTCGGGGTGAAGCAAAAAGAAACCCTCAAAGAGATAGCCATAGATGTACACCTGCTCTCCATGTCTGCAACACCTATACCAAGGTCTCTCAATATGGCGATGTCAGAAGTCAAAAGTTTTTCTGAGATCCTTACGCCTCCTGTCGAACGTCAGGGAGTAAGAACTTTTGTCAAGAGCTATGACGACAAGGTCATCAAAGAAGCCATACTGCGTGAGCTGCGACGTGGCGGACAGGTATTTTATGTTTTCAACTCTATTGCAGGGATTGAGGACAAAAAAAAGGTCTTGCTGGAGCTGCTTCCCAAACTCCGCATTGCAGTACTGCACTCCAAAGTCTCAGCCAAAGAGACAGAAGATGAGATGATGAAGTTTGAAGATGGGGAGTATGACATTCTTCTTTCCACTTCCATTGTAGAGTCAGGCATACATATGCCTCACGCCAATACCATGATAGTCGATGGCGCAGACAACTTCGGCATCGCAGATCTGCACCAGCTGCGCGGACGTGTAGGGCGTGGAGGAAAAGAAGGGTACTGCTACTTTATGGTGACGGACAAAGAGCGTTTGACCGACAATGCCAAACGACGACTTCTGGCTCTGGAATCACATTCGGACCTTGGGTCCGGGGCAGTACTTGCTTTTCATGACCTGGAGATCCGTGGTGGGGGCAATATCATCGGGGAAGCACAGTCGGGGCATATCAAACAGATAGGATACTCGCTGTACCTGCGTATGCTTGAAGATGCTATCAAGGAACTGTCAGGGCAGGACAAGGAAGTGGCACACACTATTGACATGAAACTCTCAATCGATGCCTACTTGAGTGAAGAACTCATCGAAGAGGACAGGTTGCGTTTAGAGCTTTACCGCAGACTGTCGCTGTGTGAAAGTACAGGTGAGGTGTATGAGATAGAGTCTGAAATTGCAGACAGATTTGGCAAGCTCGACACCATCACCAGACAATTCATCGATGTGATCGTCATGAAAGTCCTGGCTCGCGAAAAAGGCATCAGTAAAGTATCTTCCTACGGGGAGAATGTGTTTATAGAGTTCAGAGAAGAAGGAAAAGAGCGTGTAGTGCTCAAATCTCACTCAAAAGATGACGATGATATCATTGCTGCGGCTATGGGGTATTTGAAGACGTAAGATGCTAAAATGATCATATAGATTCACAGAAAAGGGAAAGAATGAGGCTGGTAGATGATATATTGAAAGGAAAATATTTCCCCTCAAAGAGCTTAGACAGGCGCAAAGCGATTATGATCTCTTTGTATATTATTTTTGCAGAGGCGTTGTTTTTAATAGACTTTATCGAGAGTCATGGTTACGGGTATTATTATTCCTGGATCATAGAACTCTCTGCGATGCTTATTTTGCTTGCTATGTATATATTATTTCCATATCTTATCTCATTGAAAACGACGATCTTCATTACCCTGACCACAGTCATAACCTTTCTGCTTGTATCCCTCAAGCTTGAAGATGTCAATCATGAACTGACACTTTTTTATCTGGCAACAGTACCCATAGTCTTTTTTTACTTTTTAAAAGTATCGAATGCCATACGATGGAGTATTCTGATGTTTGTTGTACTGGTCCTGTTGAGTCTAGGCACATATCTGGGATGGCTGACATTACTCTATGATGCCTCACTCATGTTTCAGATCGCTTTGGGTTATGGGGCGGTTTCTGTGTGGCTTTACATCATAGAATCAGAAAGAAATGTGTACAAAAACGACCTTTCCAATGCCCTTACGGGACAAGAAATTCTTTTTAAAGAAGTGCATCACCGTACCAAGAACAATATGCAGGTCATCATGGGACTTCTTGAGACACAGTCGTTTAAGATCAGGGATCCCAAATATAAAAAAATGTTCATCGCGCATGTCGATAGGATAAAAGCGATGAGTGTGGTGCATGAGAACCTTTATAACAACGGGAACTATGAGAAGGTAGATATGAACAAATATCTCTCCGAACTTGCTGCAAGCCTGCAGAAGATCACACCCCATACGATCATTACCGATTTTGACTATGTTTTTTTAAATATGAGAACCAGTATGAGTCTGGGGCTCATCTTCAACGAGGCCGTTTCCAACGCCATTGAGCATGCCTACAATGTTGGGGTGGGATACATAGACATTTCGTTTAAGCGTGTCGGACAGCAGTGCGTGCTGAGCATCAAAGATTATGGAAAAGGGTTTGATGAACACAAGGCATATCAGACCTTGGGAATGACCTTGATAGAAGACTTGAGTGCAGGCCTGCCCAATGGTACCATGAGCATCAAGGTTGACAACGGTACCCAAATTCAAATATACTGTGACATTGAAGGGGAATAAGATGATACTGCCAAAACATATAGTGATAGTAGAAGATGAAGCGATCACCCAGCGTTACCTTAAAGATATCCTGGGTCAGTATGATGTAGAGATAACGGGCTGCTTTGATAACGCCAAAGATGCAAAAGAAGGCTTGAAGCACTGTGACTGCGACATGTTGTTGATGGACATCAACATCAAGGGTTCCGTAGACGGTATCCAGCTTTCACGGGAGCTGACAAAAAGTTATGGTTTTCCCATCATATTTATCACGGCGCATAATGATGACAGTACATTTCAGGAAGCACTTGAACTGACCCCTTACGGATTCATTGAAAAACCTTTTAGCAGCAGAGATATCGTGTTTGCTTTACAGCTTGCCTACAAGAGATTCCTTGCAGACAATGCAACGGTTGTCAAAAAGGAAGAAGAGAGTGATGTGATCACCATTGACGGGCACTATACCTACTCTCAAAAATCAAAAACGCTCTATCACAATTATGAACCATTAAAATTGAATGGAAAACAGCAAAAACTCATAGAGATCCTGATCCAGAACATTAACAAAGCCGTGAGTTACGATGTACTCACTTACGCTATATGGGAGGACAATATCGTAGCAGATTCTGCTTTGCGTACCTTGGTGTACGGCATCCGAAAAGAGCACCCGGA
>CAYXZY010000118.1:0-4924 GCA_964469685.1 uncultured Sulfurovum sp.
AGAGAAGCACGGGGACTCACCCCTATATCGATGTAGGAAGCGAGCTTTTCATCATATTTTTCGGGATATCTTGTCGCAAAGACCAGATCCACAATGTAATCTATGACCACTTTGGAACTGCTCACATTGGCTATCTCGTCTCTGGCAGCAAAAATAACATCCTGGGGGATATCTTCTGTTTGCGTTTCTTCTTTTCCACTCTTCTCGCCACGCACCATCGCAATGATATCAGATTCAGAAGCCTTGTCTGGGTAGGTGATGTTCACATGCATCAAAAAACGGTCTTTCTGTGCTTCAGGTAGCGGGTATGTCCCCTCCTGTTCTACGGGGTTTTGTGTCGCCATAACGATGAAGAGTTTAGGCATTTTATGTGTTTTGCCCGCTACAGTGACTTGTCGCTCTTCCATCGCTTCGAGCATAGCCGCCTGTACCTTCGCCGGAGCACGGTTGATCTCATCTGCCAGGATGATATTTCCAAATATAGGACCCTCTTCAAAGCGGAATTTATACTCCCCATTATCCTCATACATATTTTCAGAACCTGTCACATCCGAAGGTAAAAGATCAGGTGTAAACTGTATACGTGAGAATTTTGAATCTATAGCATCCGACATGGCTCTTACTGCTCTGGTTTTGGCCAGTCCGGGAAGCCCTTCAACAAGTAGATTGCCGTTGGCAAGTAATCCGATGATCAGTCGCTCGACGATATTCTCCTGACCGATGATGGAGGCATTCATCTTTGATTTTAATTGCCCGATAGAGTCGTATGGGGTCATATGCATTCCTTTTGAATAAGTGTACTTTATCATCAAAACACTCTCACTGCAGAGTGTTTTAAAAATCAAGCAGCGAAGCTGTTCTTTGCGAAACAGCCTCTGGCTTCAATTAATAAGGGGAGTTTACCACCTTGTATACTACAGTATCACCCTGATAGAATGGCTGATAGTATGAACTGCCGCATCTCCTGTAGCTGACTCCATTCACGTAGGTTGTGACACAAGAGCTTGGCATTGTTGCAGCGGCAACCACGCTTCCTACTACCAAGCCTGTAGCAAAGCCAACAATAGCGCGACCACCATAATAACCATAGCCGCCACGTCTCACGCCACCATAGTATCGGCCTCCTCGATGATTGACATTCACATTCACATTTCTATTTACATTTCTATTTACATTCCTGTTACGATTAACGCTTCGGCCTCGATGGGCGCCGCCGCCTCTGCCCCTTCTCGCTTCAGCTTTATTGAAAAGAGAGATACTCAGTCCTGCAGGGATGGTGCGATAGCTCTCCCCTGATGGAACACTTGTCTCGATACTCACTGAGGGAGAAAAGAGTCCTATTGCTACGGCTACTATGGCAAATTTCACTAAAAATATATTTTTCATCTTCTCTTCCTCTCTTACTTGGCGGGTTCTATGGATATCTTGGCTGCGCCCTTGGGTGCCTTGAAGATAAAATCGCTCTGTGAAATCTTTGGATCGGTATCCCAGGTGAGTGAAGTGTCCATTCTGTTATCTCCATCGATAATAGCATACGTCTTCACCAATGGCTTATCACCGGTGGCGATCCAGATGTGTACTTCTCCTGCGCGACTCTTGAAGGCGACATAGTCACACTCTGTACCTGCCACATCCATCTTGCCAAAGTATTTGCTCCTGGTGAACTTGGCGCGTTTAGCCATATCACTATAGATCAGTGAAGCCAAAGGTGCTCTGATCCCAAACTTCTCAAAAATGAAATCGAGTGTCCCGTCGATGGTTTTGGGTGTTTTGAGCTGGCCATAGTAGTTATAAGTGTGATCCATCATTGTGAAGAGACCGTCATTGAGATAGATGCTTCTATTTTTGATATCCCCTTTGGTGTCTACACGTAATTTGTCCGGTCTATTTACCTTGATAGATACATTTTGCCTATACTTCTCTGCCACTGCCCCAGCCTCTGCTCCGTCGCCTGTAACAATGGCATCAAAAGCATACGCATCCATATTTCCTATGTAGTTGTAGGCTTTGTTTAGGATATCTTTGGCAGACTGTTGCGCTGCGACGAGGCTGCTTCCGCTTAGCAGGAGTGCAACTCCTGCTGTGTAGAGGAGTTTTTTGTATAGGGTCATCTTTTTTCCTTTTTTTGAGTTGATTGAGTATACTTTTCTACTATGGTCCCATGAACTGCATGTTAAATCCGACAAATACCTGCCATTTTGAAATACCGGCACCACTGTCTGCCACTGAATATTGCGGTTCAATGAACATATTATACATAGTCTTCCCTCTTTTCAAAACTTTTCCTGCGCCAAATCCAACAGGTATGCTGTATGAATCATTTTCAAAGTTCTTATACATAATAGGCGTAGATCTCAAATAGACGCCTTCGCCCATTTGTATCATGAGGAACGGCTGGAATGCAGCAAGGTTGACATCAGGCTTGTCATCATCCCCTGCAAACGATCCCTGCCAGGAAAGCAGGTACCCGTACTGATACTTGGGAGAGGATGCATTGAAGAGTACGTTTACCAGACCGGCAGAATATTTGCCGCTGTCAATCAGTCCACCCGTCGCAGTAGGAAGTGTCAGTTGCGGTCCGATACCAAAACTGATCGCCGGATTGCCCACATCGATCATATAGGCTGCAAAAAGGTTCAGATCACCCACATCCGTTTCGTGCCCGCCTATGAGGTTGTGCGGATAGGTATTGATAGGCAGTGAAGCACGCAGAAGCCAGTTGGATTCACCTATCGTGAACGGCTTGGCATAACGTAGCCATACTTGATTCGCATCTTCGTCCGAGCCTGTGAGATCCCCTATGTAGTAGTTATGGATATTGAACGCCGTCATATTGGCAAGCGGGTTGTTGGCCTGAGCAGCCGATCCGGCTTCGTCTGCAAGCAGTACGCTGCTGCTCATCAGGGCTATCGCAGCAAGCAGATTCAAAGTTGTCTTTTTCATGTTCTCTCCTGTTTAAACATTATTGATTAAGTTCGAAAGGATAAACCACTTTCCAGTCATTTTTCATATCGACAACCGTCCAGTTATGCTCTTTTGCATAGTCCAGACCTTTATCCAGCTTTCCTACATGGGATTTTCTGTCATACGCCCACTCTCTTTTGTCATCGGTATGATGTACATACAGTTCAAAGGTTTTGTACTGTTTATTGGCTTCAGTGTATTCCATCATCGCAAAGTCACCATCAGAGTTTCCAAAGGCAGCTACCGGACGTTGACCTATATGGTAATGTATATGGACAGGTTTACCTTCTTTGTCATCAATGGCACCCAATTTTGCCTCTCTATGAATTTGTTTATCTCGATACACTACTTTCATGGAAGAGCCTACGATCTGATAAGACGGCATGCCATACACTTCAGATACAAATGGACGCATGAAGTCTATACCTCCACCTGAGACGATGAAGGTTTTGAAACCGTTGACACGCAGATACGTTAAAAGTTCTAACATGGGTTGGTAGACCAAATCTTTATAGAGACGGTTAAAACGGGGATGTTTTGCACTGTTTATCCACTCTTTTACTTCTTTGTCAAATGCTTCATCTGTCATGCCGCCGTGAGTAGCTACCACCAACTCAAGCAGACCTTTTGTGCCTCCTGCCATCAATGCTTTCATATCATTTTCAAGTACTGCTTTGAACGGTTGTGTCGTTTTCCACTCCGGGTGTTGCGGTGCCAAAGCTTTAACTCTATCCATGGCAAAGAAGAGTTGAAAGTACGCGGGCTGCTCAGACCACAATGTGCCATCATTGTCAAATACCGCTATACGATCAGCTTTGGGGATGAAATCCGGACTTTTCGGGTCTGTGACTGAAGTCACATAAGAGATGATGTTGTTTTTAGATTTGCCAGCATTCCAAGAAGGCAGAATATCCTCTGCTTGAGAGAATGAAAAAAGTAAGAGTAGCGTTAAGAGTATACGGGACATGATGTTTCCTTTGTGAAGTTTTAAATATAACGTTTCACAAACATCAGATTTAAAACTTCAAAGGCAAAAGCCTTTGGAGTGACTAAATTACTAAAGAACTTAGTTAAGTGCGCTGGCGTCAAGCAGTCTTTTTAGCCCACCTTTTGCTTTTTGCATCTCAATTGTCCCATATCCAATGTTACCAGCAGAGAGTGAAGACCCTGCCTGGAATGGATAGTCAGGAATAGTGTCAAAGAATTTTTTCACAAATCCCTGTGCTGGTACCATAAGCCACATATTGTCTGCATACCACCTTACGTAAAGTGCCGAATCTTTTTGACCACTTTCAAATGGATCGGCTCTAAGATTTGTGATCACTGGCCATGCCGGAACTTTTCTATACGCTTCGTTAATCGCACCATCTTCAATAGCAAATGCAACTTTCCAATTATCTACACGAATAGCATTGAGCATACCCGATGCCGCAAAATACATGATTTCTCTTCTTGGGCCTTTTTTCTCTTTGCCTTCAAAGTATGGTTTGAAGTTATATCCGTCCAAGTGAACTCTAAAGTTTTTACCATTGGCTTTGTAACCTTCTTTAGAAGCAAGCTTCTCTTTTACGTCCGGTACACCTGCAGCTGCGAGAAGTGTTGGCATCCAGTCTTCCTGAGACATGATGTCATTGACCACAGAACCTGGCTTGATGGTTCCTGGCCATTTTGCTACTTGAGGTACTCTCATAGCACCTTCCCATGTCGTACCTTTTTCACCATGGAATGGCGTAGCACCACCGTCAGGCCATGTAAATTTCTCTGCACCATTATCTGTAGAGAAAATGACAATAGTGTTATCTTCTACACCAAGTTTTTTAACATGATCTAACATATCTCCAACCATATCATCAAGTTCTTTCATACCATCTGCATAAAGAGAAATACCTGTGATACCTTGGTATTCTTTTTTCTGACGTGTCCATACGTGACAACGTGTGAAGTTCATCCATACAAAGAA
>CAYXZY010000119.1:0-4872 GCA_964469685.1 uncultured Sulfurovum sp.
CACCCATACTTGCCATGCGGCTTTGGCGAAGGAGCATCTCTTCTTGTGCAAGCTGCTTATTTACTTCCTGGGAAACCTTCTTTTCTAATTTGGCATTTAGCTCTTTGAGGCTTTTTGTTTTCTGTTCTATTTTTTTCTGAAGTGTTTCATTGTACGCTTGCAATCGCTTTCGTTCTGCTTCTTTTACTTTTTCATAGGCATACATGATCAGTGATGAAGTTGATAACACTGCAAAGAGTGTGATGTACTCAGCAACCGTGTAAGGGTAACCTGTGGCAAGCAAATAGACTATGAAACCAAGGAGCAGAACAAAAATCAGCATACCTCCTTTTTTGTCCAGAAAAAAGAAAATAAGTACTGGTGCAGCCACTATCCATAGAATATTGAGATGATTTTCAGGAACAAAGAAAAATACAATATGAATATACACAAAAAAGAAAAAGAAAAAAACAACAGAATAAAGTCTGTAGAAATGTTTGTTTTTTCGCAACCGTATAAAACCAAAAAGCAGAAAGAAAGAAAAAAGAAATTGTGCGATACCTGCGACCGTATGTCCATGTGTGATACGGTATATACCAAATAGAAAGATACCCAGTCCCAAACCAAGAGAGATGACCTGGAGTGCAAAGATCTTATGTCTGAGTATCCACTCTTCATCGGTAAATATGTCTTGCGGAGAAAAGAACTCTTTGATCACAAATCTAAGCTTTGACATCATGTTGCTTAGATCCGTATCAATCTCATCGGGTTGATGTGCTTGGAGTTTTTGGTTGCCTGGAACATCAGTTTGCTGGCTACTTTTCCTACGACATAGCCTTTTTGTATCTTGCGACCTACTTTGATGGTGGGTGCGATCTTGGAGAGACCCGCATAGACGGTATGGATTTTCCCGCTATGGGCAACAACAACGACTTTTCCAAGCATACTGCTCTTGCCTGCAAACACGACTTTTCCGTTGAGTACATTTTTCACCTTTGCATTGGATGAAGGTGCTTTAAGTGTCACGGACTCGTTAAATATCTTGATCTTGTAGATCGGATCCACATAGGTACCGAACTTCTTGATAAGCCTTGCACCGCTTAGTGGAGAAATGGTCTTTCCTCCCCTGTAGGCGTATGTTTTTGATTTCTGATACGATGAATTGACTTTACGTACTTTTGCACTTTGCTTGTACGCTTTTTGTGCGACTTTCTCTTCTTTTTCAGCTTTTTTTGCCGCGATCTTTGCTGCTTCTTTGTCCTTTTTGGTCTTTGCAAGCCTGATCGCCTTTTTGGCTGCTTTGGCTTTCTCTGCCTTGGCTTTGGCCAGGGCTTTGGCTTTACGAATCTTTCTTTTACGCTCTTTTTCTAAACGAATAGCCTCTTTTCTGGCAGCTGCGATCTTGCGTGCCTCATCTACTTCTTTTTTGTGCAGAATGTTGAGTTTTGCCAAAGTGTTACGCAGTGAATCCTGCTTGTCCACAAGATCCTGAAGCTTAGCCTGGTATTTTTCTTCATCATCGCTCAGTCTTGCTACAAGTTTCTCTTTTCTTGCTTTTTCTTTGCGGTACTCTTCCCTTTTTTTCTCTATTCGGGCTAAGGCATTTTTGGTCTTGTTCCTCTGGTACAGCTTGTCTTCTTTTTGCTTCTTTAGTTTGGCAATATCTTTTTTAAGTTGCTTCAGGACTTTGGCATTGTGTTCTTTATAGGCCTGATAGACTTCATAAGAGATGATCGATTTCTGGGTAGGACTGTCAAATTGCTGCATAGCATAAATGACAGAGAACTGTTCCGAGAGCAAAGCCAGGAATGCTTTGTGTTTTTTCTCTATCTCTGATGTCATCTTCTCAAGGGAGGATTCTGAGTCTTTCAATTGGCTTTTAAGTACGACATACTCTTTTTCACGCTTCTCTTTGTTCTGACTCAGTTTTTCAAGTACATGCTCCAGGTACGCGATGTCTTTTTCAGCCTTGCTGATATCGGATGCTATTTTTTCAAGCTTTCGACTGGCCTTTTTCTTGGCACTACTCGTTGCAGAAAGGTCTTTCTTGGAGTTTTTGATCTTCGTGGTCGTCGTTGCACCAAAAAGCAGTGAAAAGGATAAAAATACCCAAATGATATAGGGCTTCACTCCTCAACCCCCCGCGACGAAAATACCACCGTATACACTGCAATGATAACAATCAGCAATGCTGTACCTAGAAGTATGGCAGCATCTGTAGCCTTGAAAAGCTCTTCTTTGTTCTGTACCATAATGTCTATGCCCGAGTTTGCCGCCCACTGGAACTTGATATACGCAAAGAACAATGATGTCAAGATGGTTGCCAAGATAGCATCCACAATAGCCACTTTAAACAGTACGCCCGAACGTAACATTAACGGTGCTCCAAATATCTCCATGACCTGCATACGCTCTCTATGGGCATATTTCCAGATCTCCATCTGTTTGATGATCAGAAAGAGGCTTACCATTGCCATAAACACTATGAATATCTTCAGTGAAAGCTTGATAAATGAAAAAAGCTTATAACTGGAACTATAGGCAGAACCAAAGGTTTCCACGCTTTTTACATTCGCATGTGCTTCAAGATCCTCTTTTATCTGCTTCAGATCTGAAGTACCCAGGTAGGCATCCAGGCTCACAGAGTAAAAATGGGGCAATGCGCCGAGTATCTCTTTTTTATCTTCTTTTCCCACACCTTTTGCTATCTGCGATACGATGTCCTCTCGCTTGATCTTTTTACTGGCACTGACATGGGAGTTAAGTGACTGGAACGTTTCGAGGCTTGCAGGCTCATGCGTGACTACAAGCATAGAGTAGCCTTCTTTAAGCCCCTTCTCATAGGAGTCGGTCGTCCTGTCAAATACAAGGTAAAATTCAAGACCTAACAATATTGCCATCAGTGGCAAAATGAACATAAGATGGTTTTTAATGAACTTCATACACACCCTTGTTCTCAATAATAAAATGTCTATACGGAAGAGAAAAGATAGACGGTATCTTGTGAGTGACCACAAGCACCGTTGTCTCAAGCTGCTGACAGGCATTTTCCATCAGATCCCAGATGACGTTAGATGAATAATCATCAAGGTTACCCGTAGGCTCATCTGCAAGGATGACCACAGGGTTTTTTGCCAGAGCCCTTGCCACACCGACACGCTGCTGCTCTCCACCGGAGAGTTCAAGCGGGTACTTGTCAGCATGTTCAGACAGCTTCACATGCTTAAGCAGTCTTTGGGCCTGTGTGTTTTGCACATCTACAGAATACCCGGCTATCATCAGCGGCAGCACAACATTCTTGGCTACGGTCCATTCATTGACCAGTTTGTAGTCTTGAAATATGATACCAAGGTGTGTTCTAAGCTCCTGCAGCTTTGATTGACGCGCAGTGGCCAGATCTACACCACCGATGACCAGATTGCCCTCAGAAGCTTTCAGTTGTCCATACAGTGCTTTAAGCAATGTTGACTTCCCCGAACCGCTAGGCCCGGTAATAAAGACAAACTCACCTTTTTTGATACTGAAGTTCGCATCTTTGATGATCTCTTTATTGCCTTCATTATAGGCCAGAGTAAGATGGGAAGCACGTATAACATTAGACATTGAGTAACTCCATAATTTTCTGATGTGCCTGGTAATTGACCCTGGTCCTCACGGGTGGAGAGACAAAGTATCTGCAAGCATCTTTTTCTAGCAGGATGTATTTGTGTTCTGGCCTGTCAAAGCTGCCAAAAGCACACTTGACAAGAAGTCTTTCATCCTCCGTTCTATAGATTCTTTCGAAGTGTACAAAATACCCTTCAAAGACCAAAGCTTCTGTAGGAAGATCCTTCTCAAGACCGTTTCTATATTTTACAATATTAAAATTAAAATCAAGTACGTCTTGCTTCTCTTCTGAGGTTTCTTTGCACTTTACATAAACATCATAAATGTCTTTTTCCTGCTTCTTCCACCTGGCTTCATACTTGGATGTCACCTCCAGCATTTCATTCTTTCGCACTTCCACTTCAACTTTGGGCAGCGCAAAGAATGTCTCAAGTGCATAGCGGAAATAGTTGTCACTGTCTGTTCGAAGCTCCAAACGACCGCCTTTACGTAACACCCGCATAGACTCATCTAAAAATGAGGGACTTATGACCCTTCTATGTGGCTTTTTGTCCCAAGGTACAGGAAAATGGACAAAGATCTGCTCACAACTGTTTGATGGCATCATCTCCAAAAAAAGCCGTGCATCGTAGTTCACCACCCAGATATTGTCAAGTTGCTGTAACGCTATTTGCTTAAGTACCTGCTGCGCTGAAGGCGTATGTATCTCAAGTCCTATAAACAGCGTATCGGGATTCTTCTGAGCCTGGTAAAGCAGATGCCTCCCCGATCCAAAGCCTACTTCTACCGAGACCTTTTCTTTGGGAAAAGTGATCTGCTCAAAGTCATCTATCTTCTTGAAATACTTTGAAGAGAGTGCCGGTTTGGTATTGGATATGGCGATGTTTGAGCTTATTACATCCAGTCCGAGTTCATCACGCACCCTGCCCAATGCTTCTTTAAGCAGATTGACCTTTAGGGGTCTGGTGACCTTGTCATATTTGAGCAGTGTCTCTTTCTCATCAGGTTTTATCTGAAGCAGAAACTCTTCATCTCCATACTCCACACCAATGAGCTCGTCACTTCTGTTGAGCGCTTTGGCATGCAGGGTCATCAACCGGCTTTGTGAAACGTGCGAAGTGACATGACTGCTGTCAAAAGGCATTACTTTCAGATGTGGCATTATGCTCTCTTACAATGCAACAGAAGTGATCTGGCTGGGCTTGGTCAAGATATCATCATAGCTTTTTGCAAAAATACGATATCTGTAACTGTTGCCGGGATGTACAAAGGTATCAATGTATTCAG
>CAYXZY010000120.1:0-4850 GCA_964469685.1 uncultured Sulfurovum sp.
CAACGGCACCGGGGTAGCTTCTTAACGCAGTGTTCATAATGAGTATATTGATAGGTCCCAGTGGTACAGCTGCACCAAGCCCCAACAAAAAACCCTCTGCAAACGAGATGAACATGTACAATCCTTGTAACAAATCTATACTGTCAGTGTACCTCATGCAGGCTATCATATAAGCTATGCATTCATCAATTATCATATATACATAAAAATACATCTACTTTACGATACTATACATCTATGAATTATACACTTTCTTCAGAATTTACACCACTTGTAGACGCCATTGAGAAACATCTCATCGGCAAGCGTGAGGTCATTGCACTTAGTTTGGCTACTTTTTTTGCCGGAGGACACCTGCTTTTGGAAGACATCCCCGGTGTGGGTAAGACCACTTTGGCCAAACATCTCTCGCAGGTACTTGGTCTTGACTTTGGGCGTATACAGTTCACCTCGGACATGCTGCCTTCAGATATACTGGGTATCAACTACTACAACCAAAAAGAAGGGAACTTTGTGTTTAAAAAAGGCCCCATCTTTACCTCATTTCTCCTTGCAGACGAGATCAACCGTTCCATGCCAAAAACCCAATCCGCCCTGCTTCAGGCAATGGAAGAAGGTATTGTGACCATTGATACCGTACCCTATAGACTAAGCCACCCGTTTTTTGTGGTAGGTACCCAAAACCCCCATGAAGAAGTCGGAACATTCCCTCTACCCAATTCACAGCTGGATCGCTTTATGTGTTCATTTGGTCTTGGCTACCCCGATAAGAGCTCAGAACGTGAGATACTGAAAGGAAATGCAGGTTCTCATGAGAGTGTATCTCCTGCATTATTGACCCCGGAACAGATCAGTGCGTATATGCAAAAAGCAAAAGAGATCACACTCAGTGATACCATGCTGGACTTTTTACAGGATGTGATAGCCTTCACAAGAGAGAGTGGGCTCTTTGAGTCAGGGCTATCGACCAGGGGCGCTTTGTCACTCACTGCCATGGTGAAGTCATGGGCAATGCTGCAGGGGCGAAGCTATGCCATACCTGATGATCTGCAGATGGTTGCAGCCAAGGTATGCGTGCACAGACTGAATTTTAAAGAAGGCGTCACCACAGCCGAACGAATACACGATGAACTCTTTACGCAAATTCATTCAGATACATAGGCGTATCAAGCAGCACGCTACGATCTTCTCAGCCGTTGTGGTCGTATTGCTCTTTGGGCTTTTTATGGAAGCCTATATGCATGACTTCAACCTGGTCTATATCACGCTTTTCTTTGTATTTTCTCTTGCTTTTTCTGCGGGGCCCATCGGTGTATTGAACATAGGCAACCTTGAAACCTCGTTTTTGCCTTCGGGCCGTTTCTTTGCCAAAGAAGAAGGCATGATCTTGCTTCGTATCACCAACACATCAAGCACTTCTTCCTGGTCTATTACAGTCCATGGTAAAGAAGTAGCCATACCGCTGCCTCAGATACAAGGGCATACATCAGAAACCGTAAAACTGCCCTATACACCCTCAAAGCGCGGTACATTTGTCTATGACGGATGTTATCTCGAAAGCCGATACCCTCTCTCTACAGCACGCTTGACCAGTCCTGTGGCGCAGCGCTATGAAGGCTTGGCCTATCCACAGCCAAAAGGAAAGTCTCTGGAAGCTTTTATGAACGAAGAAGAGACAAACTATGGTGAAGAGAAAGAGTTTGATGGATTGCAAGTCTATGACGGAACACAAAAACTCTCTCATATCCACTGGGCTTCGGTAGCCAAAGGTGAGATGGCTGTGAAGGTCTTTTCCAAAGAAACACAGACACCCAACCTGAATTTCCGCTTCATAGAAGCCGGCGGTGATGATGAAAGCCGCTTGTCCCAGCTGTGTCTATGGGTATTGAGCTGTGAGAAAAAGCACTTGCCGTTCACACTCTTTCTGCCAAACAGGCGTTTAAGTTCATCAAAGGAGAGTATCGATGAGATTCTTGAAGCATTGGCAAGATATTAAGTTCCCTCCTCTGGCATTGCTTGATGCAGCGTATGTGATCGTGCTTTTGCCGCTGCTGCTGATACTTAAAGTACCTATGCTGGTCTTTGTGCTCATCGTACTGGGGATACTCTTCATCAAAAAAGAGCCTGCCGGGAACATACTTGTATTGTCTGTCTTTATCCTGGGTGTGATCGCTGTGTACCTGTCGATGTACGGGGCATTTTCCTTCAGGGGTTTATCCAGACTGAAGTTGTTCCTTGAACTGCTTGTGTATGTGTTGATCGTAGTGGTATCCATGCAGCGTCTTACGCAGAAGATCAATTTTTATCTTTTGATCTCCCCCATGTTGTTCTTGGCACTGTCACTCTTTTTCTTCCATAAGTTACCCATGTTGCTCTACGTGGTATTTGAGATCTTTTTCTTACTCTGGATGGTACTCTCACACCGTATGGGCGGCAACCTTGTAGAAAGTTTTCGCTCGAGTATGGTGATGTTCATGTATTCATTGCCGTGGGTAGTGTTATTGTTTATCTTTTTCCCGCGTATCTCCTTTGAACATGCCACCTATGGATTTAAGGGTGAGACAGAGCGTCGTATGGGACATGACGGTACGATGTTTCTGGACAACAAAGCATTGCTGGTGCCTTCAGACCGTATTGTCATGGAAGTAGGTTTTGACAAAGAAGTCCCCCCGTCAAACACACTGTATTTTCGAGGAAGCCTGCTCTACCTGGACAAGAAAGACCATTGGGAACCGATCCCGCAGTATATCAAACGACACAATACCCCCGTACTGACACAGAAGAACAACAAAACCACATACAAAGTGACACTGTATCCTACGCAAAAACGTTGGCTTTACCTCCTGGATGTGCCTGCCGGTGCAGTAAAAGATGCCTTCTTGGATACAGACCTGGTCTCCACAAGCAAAAAGCCCATCAAGGAACCTGTGCATTATGCAGCGGCATCGTTTCTCTCTTCATCGTTCCAAGACACACTCGATGCAACGACCAGAACCATGGCTTTACGTGTTGATAAATCCCAAAATCCAAAGACATACATAGAAGCACAGAAGATCAAAACTGCCTATGCATCTGAACCCCAAAGATCCAAAGCGATCATCCGATTCTTCCAAACACAGTCTCTGGTCTACAGTTTAAGCCCAACTCCGCTTGATATCAACCACAGTACAGACAGTTTTTTGTTCGACACCAAGGAAGGGTACTGTGTCCACTTCGCATCTTCCTTTGTCACCATGGCAAGAATGGCGGGTATACCTGCGCGGATCATCACAGGATACAAAGCAGATAAAGCCAATGCACTCAACAACTATCTTGCTGTGAAAGAAAAAGATGCCCATGCATGGGCTGAAGTCTACCTTGAAGGTACATGGCAGCGCATAGAAACCACTAGCACAGCGACACAGATAGACGCCCAAACCCAAAGCAGCCTCGCTTCAAGTGATGAAAGTCCACTGCTAAAGTCTATCAATCTTTATCTGATGTATGCCAAGTACCAGGTGGAGACATGGATACTCTACTATAGCAATCTTCGGCAACTCCAACTGCTCAAGTATGCGAAAGACAATCCAAAGTTCATTTTCATTTTTGTCATGAGTTTGCTTATCTTGGTGGTCATTAGTTTCATTATTATCGGGTACTTTAAACGTCCCAGGGCGCGTTCCAAAGCACTGGCTGTCTTAGAGCCGCTTCTGAAGTCTATGCGTAAAAAAGGCTTTATACGGCGTGAAGATGAAACACTGCATCAGTACTTTCTGCGCTATCTTGACGCCTACCCGGATAAAACGGCACTATATGATATTGATAAATATTATGAACAGATACGCTATGGCGGTGATGCTTCTGAAGAGACCTTAAAAAAACTGAAAAATGAAGTGCGAAAAAGTTTAGACTGAATTGCTGTGTTGCGTGCTGTGAAAATGGTTTACCCTACCTAGCTATAGTAGCAGTGTAAAAGCAACTTTTTAGATGTTTTTAACTAGAATTATAAACCTATTTGGAGATACTGCTCACATGATTAAAAAAAGTAAAAAAATTATTATTGCCGGGATTGCCTCAACGGTTACAGCGGCGTACTTATTTGGCTCTTTTGCCATTGCAAAAGAGAACACTCTCAAACCAGATGTTAAATCCACAGCCAAAGAGAAACTTGAAGCGTATATCAAGTTCACACAAATACTCAATGTCATTGAGAGTCAGTATGTAGATGAGGTCAACACCACTACCCTCGTCGACAAAGCACTCAAAGGTCTTATGTCCAATCTTGATGCACACTCTACCTTTATGGATACAAAATCCTATAAAGACCTTTCGGTACAGACCAAAGGCGAGTTTGGCGGACTGGGCATTTCTATAGGCATGAAAGACGGAGCCTTGACGGTTATCGCACCACTGGACGGCACACCTGCGTTTAAAGCCGGGGTAAAAGCCGGAGACATCATCTTAAAGATAGATGATCAAGCAACTATCGGTATGAGTATAGATGAATCCGTCAAGCTCATGCGGGGAAAACCCAAAACCGACATCGTCCTGACCATTATCAGAAAAGATGAGCTCAAACCCCTTGAGATCAAGATCACCAGAGATATCATCAAGATCCAGTCGGTCTACGCCAAGACCATTGAAGACAAAGTACTCTACTTGCATGTCACTTCCTTTGACCAAAAAGTTGTGGAAGGTGTGAAAAAAGCCATCAAAGAGAACAATGCCACTGAAGGTATTGTTCTGGATCTTCGAAACAATCCCGGCGGCTTACTTGACCAAGCCATTGGACTGGTCGATCTTTTTGTAGATGAAGGTACTATCGTCAGTCAAAAAGGAAAAGCCCAGGGTGAAAATATGCACTATGATGC
>CAYXZY010000121.1:0-4847 GCA_964469685.1 uncultured Sulfurovum sp.
CCCTGCGCCAAATAAAAAGGATGAAACAAACTTAATGAATGGCTGAAATCTCCACTTCACCAGCAATATGATCAGTGAGCCAATCGCTGATGGGATGAGCATATATGCAAGTATATGGTACAGTTCCAATGGTTTTGGCATAAGATACATGCCAACCACTATAGCCAAAATGGCTGTCAGAACACCAAAAATAAGCATATACTTCACCGTGCTAAATTTGTTACTGCATTCCTCCAGACTTAGTTCTTGAGACCACACATCTTTCATGTCAGAAAAGTTCGCATCCTTAAGAGACATCTCCTCCATCCAGAGAAATATCGCGAATCCAACAAAGTACCCTATTCCAATCGAAATCATTAACATACCCATTTTAAATCCTTTAGTTTCATATTGGTGACTCAATAAATTGTAACATAAAATAATTTTACATAAGTTTATATAATTTTAAAAGTTTAAGAAAAGTTTTAGGTGTGTAAAAATACCAAATAATACGTCAAAACTCTAAAAATGTGTATGTATGAAATAAAAAAGAGGAGGTAAAAAAGAAGTGCATACACTACCCAAGTTCGGGCAGTGTCTGTGTTACGCTAAGAAAAAATGGAACTACTCAACCATCGCTTCAAGGTCTTCTTTAGAGACTTTGTTGAAGTTGAGGTATTTGTAGATATCATCAGTCATCTCAGGCTTGATCTTGTCTTGTACGATCTCATGGTATTCGGCAGCTGTCGGAAGTTTACCTTTAAGTGCCACGACCGCAGCAAGCTCTGCAGAACCAAGATACACCTGTGAACCTTTACCCAGTCTGTTGTCGAAGTTTCTTGTTGATGTCGAGAATACCCATGCATTTTGCTTCACCGCAGCCTGGTTACCCATACATAAAGAACATCCCGGAGGCTCAATACGCGCACCGGCCATACCAAATACAGAATAGTACCCTTCTTCCTGAAGTGTCTTCTCATCCATTTTTGTCGGAGGACAGATCCAAAGTTTGGTATCTACCTGACCTTCACCTCTAAGCACTTCTGCATTTGCTCTGAACAGACCGATATTAGTCATACAAGAACCGACAAATACTTCATCTACTTCTGTTCTTAGTCCTGCATCATGGACTTCTGAAAGTGTTTTTACATCATCCGGGTCATTAGGACATGCTACGATAGGCTCTTTGATCTCAGACATATTGATCTCGATCACAGCTGCATACTCAGCATCCGCATCAGCTCTCATAAGCTCTGGGTTTGCGATCCAGTCTCTCATTTTCTGTGCACGTCTTTCAAGGGTTGCTTTATCTTCATACCCTTGCTCAATAAGCTCTTCGATCAACGCTACATTAGACTCCAGATACTCGATCACAGGTTCTTTGTTCAGGTTGACAACACATGCCGCAGCGGAACGCTCAGCAGATGCGTCAGAAAGTTCGAACGCCTGTTCAGCTTTAAGATCTTCAAGTCCTTCGATCTCCAGGATACGTCCTGCAAAGATGTTTTTCTTACCTGCTTTTTCAACAGTAAGCAGTCCGTCTTTGATGGCCTGGTGAGGGATCGCATTGACCATATCTCTCAGTGTGATACCCGGTTGTAATTCACCTGTAAATCTTACAAGTACAGACTCAGGCATATTCAATGGCATCATACCTGTAACAGCGGCGAAGGCAACAAGACCAGAACCAGCCGGGAATGAGATACCAATAGGGAATCTCGTATGTGAATCCGCACCTGTACCTACCGTATCAGGAAGACACATTCTGTTCAACCATGAGTGGATAACACCATCCCCCGGTCTAAGCGTGAAACCTTTTCTCTCCGTCATAAATCCTGGGAGTGTATGCTGAAGTTTGATATCTGCAGGTTTCGGATACGCAGATGTGTGACAGAAGGACTGAAGTACAAAGTCCGCACCAAAGTTAAGCGCTGCAAGGTCTTTGACTTCATCTCTTGTCATGGCACCTGTTGTGTCCTGAGAACCAACCGTTGTACATACAGGCTCACAGTAAACACCCGGTTTAACACCTTCAAGTCCACAGGCTTTTCCTACCATCTTTTGTGCAAGTGTGTATCCTTTACCATCATCTGCAGGCTGCTCAGGTGCCATAAATGCATCTGACGCACCAAGACCAAGTGCTTCTCTGGCTTTGGCTGTTAGCCCTTTACCGATGATAAGCGGTACACGACCACCGGCTCTCATTTCGTCAGGCAGTGTGTTTGGCTCTAGTTTGAACTCAGATACGACTTCACCATTTTTCTCGATCACACCGTCAAATGGTTTTAAGGTGATCACATCACCTGTTTCAAGCTTCGCTGTAGGCGCCTGGATAGGGATACATCCGCCATCTTCCGCTGTGTTAAAGAAGATCGGAGCAATGATGTCACCGATGACCACACCGCCTGTTCTTTTACCCGGAATGAAAGGAATATCTTCACCCATGTGCCATTGAAGTGAATTGATACCCGATTTTCTGGATGAACCTGTACCCACGACATCCCCAACATATACAAGCGGATGACCTTTTTCTCTTAGTTTATCCATAGTCTCAAGCGGTTTTTCCATTCTGTTCACTAGGAAAGAGTTCGCATGAAGCGGAATATCTGCTCTTGTAAAGGCTTCTGAAGCTGGAGAAAGGTCATCTGTATTTGTCTCACCTGGGATCTTGTACACAGTCAGTGTGATCTCTTTTTCCATCTCAGGCTTGTTGTAGAACCACTCAGCATTTGCCCATGACTCAATGATGCCTTTTGCAAGTTCATTGCCTTCATCCATGAGTTTTTTCACATCATTGAATGAATCATACACAAGCAGTGTATTTTTCAATTGACCGGCTGCAGACTCTGCTACAGTGATGTCAGAGGAAGAAAGTGCCTCAACAAGTGGTGCAACGTTAAATCCACCCAACATGGTTCCAAGGATCACCGTTGCAAATACCGGGTCGATCTCATCACAGCTTGCATTACCCTTGATAATATCGTTCAAGAATGCTGCTTTGATATAGGCTGCATCATCCACACCAGCGGGGATATGATTTTTAAATAGATCCATTGCATACTCTGCATCCTCAATAGGTGATGCTTTCAATAACTCTACAAGCTCTGCCGTCTGCTCTGGTGTAAGTGCCAACGGTGGAACACCTAGCTTTGCACGCTCAGCTGTATGTGCTTTATATTCTTCTAATAAGGCCATTATGGTCTCCTGTGTATTTTTGTGCTCTTATGTTATCAAAAAAAGTTTGGAATTTGGTTCTATACTCTCAGGATTTTGGACTGTTGGGACTTTTGTATCGGATAGTTACATAAATGATGTGGTATTGCACCTCCATCATGTCAGTCAGTAACAGTTTGGGGTTTTAACTGTTACTTTTTGCGTGCGCACATCTTAAAGAATCTCTCGATTTCCTTTTGCATTTGGAGCCGAGAGTACCCCTTTGGCTTCAAGTTGTTCTATGATATTTGCCGAACGGTTATACCCTATCTGTAATTTACGCTGCAAGTAGGAAATGGATGTTTTATTGTCATTCAGTACAACCATCTTTGCCTCTTCATAGAGTGGATCGAGTACCACCTCTGCATCCCCACCATTTCCGCTGGCAGCTGCTCCTCCAACGACCAGATAACTCTCATCATACTCCGGAACACGTTGTGCTTTGAGGAAGTCTACGATCTTGTCGATCTCTTCTTCTGTATTCCAAGGTGCATGGATACGCACCAGCCCTGTGCTTCCAGGAGGAGTGAAAAGACCATCACCGCGACCTAGAAGACTGTCTGCCCCCAGTGCATCAAGTATGACTTTAGAGTCTATGCGTGACCCTACTCTGTAGGAGAGTCTTGAAGGAAGGTTGGCTTTGATAAGTCCGGTAACGACATCCACACTCGGTCGCTGCGTGGCCACTACGAGGTGTATGCCACAGGCGCGTGATTTTTGCGCCAGTCTGGCGATACTGAGTTCTACTTCTTTACCGCCATTCATCATAAGGTCTGCGAGTTCATCGATGACAACGACTATAAATGGAAAGGCCTCGTGTGTTCCCTCTTTTTTCATCTTCTCATTAAAATTTTCGATGTTCTTGGTACGTGTGTCGGCCATAAGTCTATAGCGTCGCTCCATCTCCCCAACCATATTGGCCAGTGCTGCTATGGCTTTGGCAGGTTCTGTGATCACAGGCGTGATAAGATGGGGGATGTCGTTGTACATAGAAAATTCCAGCATCTTAGGGTCTATGAGCATAAGTTTAAGCTGATCCGGGTCATTACGGTAAAGCAGTGAAAGGATCATCGCGTTGATACCTACAGACTTACCCGACCCGGTAGTTCCGGCTATAAGCAGGTGTGGCAGTTTCTTGATGTCTGTCACAAACGGCTTGCCTACGATATCTTTACCCAGAGCCACAGTCAAAGATGATGCAGATTCTTTAAAGACATCGCTTTCGAGTATCTCACGCAGATAGATGGTATCTATCTTTTCATTGGGTATCTCTATACCAACCACATCACGCCCGGGAATCGGAGCTTGTATACGTATGGTTTCTGCACTGAGTGCCATGGCAAGGTCATCTTGCAGCCCCAGGATCTTGGAAACCTTCACATTGGGTGCAGGCTTGAACTCAAAGGTCGTAACAAGCGGTCCTGAGTAGGTTCGTACCACATCTCCATCCACTCTGAACTGCTGAAGTTTTGCTAGCAGTTCTTCTATTTTTCTGTCTATCTCCGCTTCATTGACTTTTTTGGTCACCTTGGGAGCTTTTTGTAAAAAATCGATCTTTGGCAGTTTGAAATTCTTAGGCTTTGGAGCGGCTCCCTTGTCTATGGCATCCATGAGTTTTGAATTCTCCTCAAGCTCGGAGACGATCTGGACATGTG
>CAYXZY010000122.1:0-4830 GCA_964469685.1 uncultured Sulfurovum sp.
TGCATACCAAGCATACCAAGAAGCAGTGGGTTATTTGCGCCCATGACACCTCTGGCCATTAAAGTCTCAACCACAGGTATCTGTGTTTTCTCTGCCAATTCTCTTACAAGTGCATAGGCATCTGAAAGTACAACGCCCCCACCAATGTACAACAACGGCTTCTTGGCAGTCTTGATCGCCTCAACTGCTTTTTCTATCTGCTTGTTGTTCCCTTTATACGTAGGCTTATAGGTCGGGATATTCACCGAATCGGGGTAAACAAACTCACCAATGGCGACCGTGATGTCCTTTGGGATATCAACAAGCACAGGACCCGGACGACCCGTACGTGCGATATGAAATGCTTCTTTGAGTATACGCGGAAGTTCCTCCAGGGTACGGACCAAAAAATTGTGTTTCGTACATGGACGGGAGATACCGACTGCATCGATCTCCTGAAAACCGTCTGTACCGATCAATGCCAATGGCACCTGACCGGAAATGACGACAAGAGGAATAGAATCCATATAGGCTGTTGCCAGACCGGTGACCGCATTGGTAAACCCGGGGCCTGAGGTAACCATGGCTACCCCTACTTCTCCTGTGGCTCTTGCATACCCGTCAGCCGCATGCACCGAAGCCTGTTCGTGACGGTTCAATATATGTTCAAAACCGTCTTGTTTATATATTTCATCATAAACGTGCATGATCGCTCCGCCGGGATAACCAAATACGGTCTTAACACCCTCTGCGATGATCGCTTCACACACCATTTGTGCACCAGACATTTGCATGATTACACACTCCATTCTTATATTTTTGCTGATTATAGCGTAAAAAGGTTAGAATTCATTGCAAAATGGACTTTTGACATTTTTTGACATTTTTTTATTATACTTTTAAGAATGAAGTGCTGTAACATTCCTTTTGATTTTCATTTTAAAGGCACTTCATAAATATACTGATGTCAAGTTGATTTTTTTCACTCCTTTTTATACACCTTGCGTCAGTATATTGCCATGACTCCTCACTTATGAGCACATCTCCAGAGCCACACCTTCACGCAGTCCGTCATCAATGACAATACAGCTTTCAAACTCTAAAATACTGTAGAGTTGTTTGTAGATCAGTATGCCTGCGGCTATCAGGTCGGATCGTCCTGTACCCACCGCTATCTCCCGTTCTTCAAAGGGCAAAGACAATAACTTTTTCAGGTAAAAATCAAGCTCCTCTTTCAGTAATGTCGTGCCATTGATCTTGCTGGCATCATAGGTCTCATAATTAAAGCCCAGTTTCATGGCAGCCACTGTGGTGGGCGTACCTGCTGTAGCGACAAAAGCGTCAGGCTTTCCCTGTGTGGCATAGACCTCTGCACAAAACTTCTGCATATCGAACATTTCGCGTGGCAGCACTTCTTCGATCTTCTCCAGCGTCCCATAGGTTTGCGCGATCGTCACAATGCCCACTGGAAAACTTTTAGAGATACGCTTTTGTCCATCATAAAAGATAAGCTCTGTGGAACCTCCCCCGATATCTACCAGAACAAAGGTATCAGAAGCACAGTGAAGTTTTTGCAGCCTATGTTTGACAGCAAGCAGTGTAAGTCTGGCCTCTTCTTCGCCTGAGATGATTTGAAATGCTACCCCTGTGGACGCTTTAATTTTCTGCAACACCTCTTGGGCATTGGATGCCCTTCGTACTGCTTCTGTGGTGACCGCCCGTACCCCTTCAGAAAAATCCAGACGCTTCTGTGCTTCCTGTATGGCAGCTATGACTCTGGCTACAGCTTCCTCATTCACTACGCCATGTTCGGCCAGACCATCAGCAGTTTTGACCACTTTTTCATAGGCTTTGAGAGGTTTTTGTCGGGCACAGTCATACTCTAACACACGCAGAGTATTTGAACCTAGATCAATGGCTACCATCAATGTTCCTCTCTAAATTTGAATCCACCCTTTTTCAGCTTTTCACGAATCTGCATTTGATGTTCTTCTCCTTTGGTCTCCAAAGAAACAGAGACATGTGCATCACCAAACTCAAGGTCCACCGAGGTTCTGTCATACCCGATTTGTACAATGTTCGCACCGATATCTGTCAGTATCTGGGTAAAGGACTGCAGGGATCCGGGTTTGTCAACCAGTGTCACCAAAAGCTTCATTTTACGTGATGACTTCATCAGACCTTTTTCGATGATAAGTGAAAGCATGGTCACATCAATGTTCCCGCCACTTAGGGTAATGCCTACCTTGCTCCCCTTTGGCAAGTCTATCTTCCCGTGCAAGAGTGCGGCCACACCCACAGCACCTGCACCTTCTACCAGCACCTTCTGGCGTTCCAGCAAAAAGAGAATGGCCGCGGCTATTTCATCTTCGCACACCGTCTCAAAGGCATCCACATTCTTCAAGATGTACTCCAGGGTCACAGGCGAGGTGTCACGTACGGCAATACCGTCGGCTATGGTACGCACCGAGGTGGTATCTATGGGTCTTTTGGCATCATAGGATTGCTTCATGGCCGGTGCCCCCTCCGCAGAAACAGCAATGACCTTGCACTCCGGACGCAAAGCCTTACTGGCGACCGACATACCTGAAATGAGCCCTCCGCCGCCCACACAGACAACCATGGCATCCAGATCAGGCACCTCTTCAAACATCTCCAGTGCAACCGTTCCCTGTCCTGCCATGACCTCAATATCGGTGAAAGGGTGGACAAAAGTATAGTCATAGTCTTTCCCGTAAGTGACGGCATAAGCGTAGGCTTCGTCATAATTTGCTCCATGCAAAATAACATTCGCACCAAATTCTTTCACCCCTTGTATCTTGGTCAAAGGAGTGGACTCAGGCATCACAATCGTCGCTTCAATACCAAAATGATTTGCAGCAAAGGCCACCCCTTGTGCATGGTTACCCGCACTGGCTGCGACCACTCCGCTTTTATGCCCCTCTTCTACAAGTGCTGCTATTTTATTGAAGGCGCCACGAAGTTTGAAAGCGCCTGTACGCTGAAGGTTCTCTTTTTTCAAGTAGACTTCATACCCACTCAGTTTACTCAAAATCGGAGCATACGTAAAAGGTGTATGGTGTGCCACACCCAATACTCTTCTGTATGCTTTTTTTATCTTGTTTAAGTCTAACATTACTCTATCCTAGATATTATATTGGACGAATTATACCCAAAGGATACAAAGAATGGAATGTGAAATCGCTGTAGTAAACTCAAATCCTGAAGAGATAAAAGAGATCTTTGACAATATAAAAACCATCGCTATCTTAGGTTTGTCTCCGGATGAATCAAAAGCAAGCAATATGGTAGCAAGATATCTTCAAAACGCAGGATACAAAATCGTACCTGTCTACCCGAAAGAAGAAGAGATCTTAGGAGAAAAAGTGTATAGAAGTTTGGCGGAGATTCCTTTTGAGATAGATATGGTTGATATCTTTAGGAAGCCGACTGCCTTTGATGCTATTGCTGATGCGTGCATTGCGCGAGGAGACATCAAAGTATTTTGGGGGCAACTTGGACTCGTCAACAATGATGCTGCAGCCAAAGCTGAAAAAGCCGGCATGAAAGTTGTACAGAACAAGTGCTCAAAACTTGAGCACCAGGCATTGTATAAGTAGTGAAGCCGCTGCCTTAATTGCCCGGGAACCGGACATTTTCTTCCGAAGGTGTCCAGGAGCCCAAAAACATTTATCTAAGCTATCAAATATTCTTATCAACTTTTGGATCAATACCTATCTATTCATTTTTTACACTAAAATCATCTCTGAATCTGTGAAATTAAGTTAAATAGACAGATATATCATATTATACTAGTTGATAACTATACTATGGAGGATAAAAATATGACAAAAAAACTCATACTGGCAACAGCGATTTTAGGAGCTTCATTGGTGTATGCCGAGCACCCTAAAACCGAAGCAAATGCTGAGACCCATGCACATGGATCAAACGTACACTGGGGCTATGATGGTGCAGGTGCGCCGGAAAACTGGGGTAACCTTGATGAAAAATTCCACATGTGTAAAGAGGGGCTTAACCAATCACCCATCAACCTTTCTGGTTTCACCGAAGCTGAGCTTCCTCCGATCAAATTTGACTACCATCTTGTTTCCACCGAGATATTGAACAATGGACATACTGAGCAGGTCAATATAGAAAAAGGAAGCAGTATCACTGTCGACGGGATCAAATTTGAACTCAAGCAGTTTCACTTTCATACACCCAGCGAAAACAATATCATGGGAAAATCCTACCCGCTTGAAGCACATTTTGTCCATGCGAGTAAAGATGGTCAGCTTGCAGTCATAGCCGTAATGTTTGAAGAAGGAAAAGAGAACACAGCACTCAATGAATTATGGAAAAACATACCTACACATACGGGTGAGCACCATCACATTGATGCAAAACATCTGGATGCCCTGCTTCCAGAAGACAGAGACTACTACCGCTTTAATGGTTCACTGACCACCCCACCATGTACCGAGGGGGTCAGATGGCTAGTGATGAAAAAACCTGTTACACTTTCAAAAGATCAGGTAAAGACATTTTCCGATGTTATGCATTTTCGCAACAACAGGCCACTACAGCCTTCCAATGCAAGGATGATTTTAAAATAAGGGCACCTCTAAAAACCATAGATACTCATAATGGGTTTTGCAAATGTGAGATTGTGCAAGAGATTTTCAAGTCCTAGCCATAGTTAAGATGATGTAAAGCTCTTGTGCAAGATTGCGTTTGCAAATCCCACCCAAAGGGCATCACTAGCTTTCGCCTATACGTTGTTACTCTTTTTTGACTTAGCTATGGCTAGGTCTTCAAAAGAGTGCCTAGCCTAGACAAAAGCTAGAG
>CAYXZY010000123.1:0-4824 GCA_964469685.1 uncultured Sulfurovum sp.
ACAAAACAAATAACATAAAAAGCATCGTAACGAAATATATTTTCGTATATGAGCGTTATGATTTCACAGGTACTAAAGAGACCTAATACAGATACCAAAAAGACCAACATAAGTAAGAATCTGGCAACAGCAGATGCTACTCTGTAGTAGCTACAGCAGGGGCAGGGTTGCTTGCCTATGAGATATCCGGTCTTTTTGACCAGAGGTACGGTTGAGGATAGTCAGAGAAAAATTCATTAACGAAAAAAATTTTCTTTAACTTATGGCACACTTTCTTAGTCTTAAAAGACAAAACAAACAACAAAGGGAAAAACATGAAAACACTTATAACATCAACATTGGCAATCGCAGCAGCGGCAACACTTTTTACAGGATGTAGCGTAGATGACAGTACGTACAGCCCCGACCTCGGTGGAGGCAGCAGTAGTCAGACTGACACCCTCAGCGTGGTAAAAACCGGTGAAGGCTTCCTTGTCATGTGGAGCAAAAAAGCAGGCAGTTACGGTGAGGTGATCTACACCGACAGTCTTGACAAAAAAAGAGGAGTAGGGTACCCGCTTACAGCCAATGCCACAGGGGTGTACTCCATGCCGTGTTATGAGGTAACCTCAGCAACGTCCGGAGCCACTTACAGCTGTAAGCCGTCAAATGTCTCCTACCGGAAAACAGTCAGTCTCAAAGAAGGCGTCAGCTACAAATGGCTGGTTTCCTATGGCTTTGGCCATGAGCACGGTGAGGTGGAAGCGACCATGCAGTACAGCAACGGCACCCTCATCATAGAGTAAGACACACGGAAAAAGGAGAGAACATGGAAGTCACCATCATTGCAGCGATCATTGGCGTCATAGTCCTGGTGGTGTGGCTGAGCAAGAAGCTCAATGCCCACAGCATCATGACATACGGCTATCAGCCCATAGGCATTGCCACGGTATTTTTGGCAATGATACCCTATGTGCTCCTGGGTGCAGGGCTGTTCTTTAAACAGAGCGACCCTGCAAATCTTGAATGGGCGATCACCTTCGCGGTGATAAGCGTCATAGGTCTGTTTAAGTGGATAAAAATGCACAGTGACACCCAGGTAGCATTGGGTGCAACTCTGCTGCTGCTCATCGCAGGACTGCCTGCACTGTTGCTGCTGCTCATGCTTGCGAGCCGTGACGGTGATAACTGCTACTACTATGATGACTGAAACAAGAGGGTCATCTATGTGAGGGCGGTCACCCCGCCATATGTCTATCTACAGTAAAAAAGGAATACAAATGAAAACGATATGCAAAACAACACTCATCGCTCTATGTGGAACTGTCATGTTCTCAGGATGTGCAAACCGGGAAATGGCGTTGACCAATGCCCTGATGAACGGTGCCATGCACACATCGGGTACAGCTGCCAAAGTGGGTAACAGCACAGTGGCCAATATGCTTAAAAGCCCTCAAGCCATGAAAGGTCTGGGTCAGAGTCAGGTCATAGGTGCCCGGATGATGATGAACCCTGCTGTGCTTGGCGTAGGGGCTTTGGGAACCGCCATAAGTAAAAGAAATGAAGCAAAGAACAGGGCTGCCTTTGGCAATGTGGCAGAGTTGGCGGTACATTCGGACAGGGTCAACAACAGTATGCAGCATATGCTGGTAAAAGCCTATAACCAAAAGCATGGCACACACTATAGAACCTTCAATGAACTGCAAGACCACGCTAAGATCAAAGGCTACAACGAACAAGAAGGAACGCACTTCACGACCTTTACGGAAGTTAGAAATGACTATAACCGGAAGAACGGAACACACTTTCAGACAGACCGGGCACTGCGTGAGTACATTGCGGCGAACCGTTAAAACAGGAAAGTTGCATACTGCAGATAAGAGGTTTTGTGGTAAAAATGCATTGAATTTCAAGAAAATATAGCAACCAATACTTGGGGAAGGGAAAAAGAATGCTTGGTTGCTATGTCAACACTATAGGCAAGAAACACTAACCATTTGTTAACGGACGGCATGATCTGAGATATTTGTCAGTCTAAACTGCTTTCTCGCTTCCGTACTGTACCATATCTACACCATACTTCTCTCTGATCTTGAGCAGACCTGCATTGAGGCTGGCCATTTTTTTGTCATGGGCATACTCTAAGAGATTCAAGGTCTTTTGGTTGGCCGGCGTGATGAAGTTCGAAGCATTCATGGCAATGTAGTGAACCTTGTACGCAGGGTAGCGGTCCAGCTCTTTGACGGTCTTTAGCGCAAGGTCAATGAAGAACCTTTCATGAAATAACCTATGCCGTGTCAGAGACACTTTGCTGGAGTGCCCGAACTCATAGCGTATCCTGAAGTGAAAGGTGCTTGGGGTCAGCGCCATTTTCATGATGGAATGGCTCAAATACCGTGCAAGGATGGTCACCCGCCTGAAGATCTCCTCTCTGCTTTGTATGGCTTTGAAGTTCCTGCTGATGCCTATGCCTTTTCTGGTGTGGTAGGGGATGACCGCTTCGTTGTCTGTACCGCATACCCTCCGGTAGAGTTCTCTGCCTGTTTTACCGTAGCCATGAAGCAGGGAAGGCACCTCTCTGAGTTCTCCAAGGTTCCGGATGCCATACGACGAGAGTTTCCTGTAGATAGCCCTGCCAATACCCGGAAAATCCTCTATGGGGATATGGGCTGTTTCCTTGAGCACTTCATGGTCATAGAGTACCATGGCCCCGTAAGGTTTTATCTCATCGGTAAGCAGCTTGGCGATCCACTTGGAGCGGCTGGCGCCTATGGAGATGGGCAGGTCAAAGCGCTGCATGATGTCATCTCTAAGTTCGGTGATGAAATCTTGCGTATCCTCCTCTTTGATCCATCCTGTCAAGTCACCGAAGAACTCATCGATGGAGTACTGTTCAAGTACCGGTATCTTGGCTTGCAGGTAACGTTTAAGCTTTTGGGAAAGCTCCTGGTAGAACATATGGTCACTGGGGATGACATGAAGGTGCGGGCAGAGGCTGAGGGCTTCTTTAAGCGGTGTACCGGTTTTGATCTTGAATTTCTTGGCTTCATAGCTTTTGGCAATGACAATGCCTTTGATGGAACCATCGGGGTCTATGTACTCTTCTTTCCATGCATTGAGAATGTCCGCTCTTTTGGGATTTCTAAACTCCAGCACGGAGTTAAACGCGCCTGTGTCTCCCAGAAGCACCCCCTCTTTTTGCGTATCTGCAAAGATACGCTTGTCACTGCTTTTGACCACCACGACATTCTTGTTCTTGAGAAAGGGGTAGCGTGTACGCTCTGCTGAGACGAAGTAACAGTCCAGATCAAGATGAATTTTCATTGTTTTTCCTTCATTAAGTTAAACAAAGTTTAATTACTTATGGAAAATATGGGTAAAAAGTTGATAAAATGTACACCAAAGAAGGAGACAGTGATGAACAACCAAGAGATCATAGAAAAGCTCAAAGACATACTCAGTGCAGAACTTCCCGGCAAGATGGTCTATGACAAAGATGTGGCAGAGGCTTTGGGGATGTCCAAGGAGTCTTTCAGCCATTTTAAAAAAAGAGGCAGTGTGCCTTTAGAGCAGATCGCCTACTTTTGTGCCAAACGCAAGATCTCCATCAACTGGATACTCTTTGAGCAGATGCCAAAGTCATTGGAAGAAGAGACAGAGAAGTACACCCGCATCAAGTACTTCTCCAAGATCAACGCAGGCGCAGGAGGAGGGGCCTTCAGTGAAGATGACGCCTATGAGCTGATAGCACTGGATAAAGTGCTCTTAGATACCCTCTACCGCACACACTCTGCCAATCCTAAACATATCGCAGCGCTCAATGTCATGGGGGACTCTATGGAGCCTACCTTGCAAGACAAAGAGGTGATACTCTTTGACAGGGAAGACAAGGAGATCAGCAAAGGGGGTATCTTTATTGTTTCTACCAATGCAGGGCTTTTTGTCAAACGCATCGCCCACAGGACAGATGGAAATGTAGAGCTTATCAGCGACAACAAGACGTATAACAGCGAAGTGATCAGTACAGATGAAATGTCGTCCCTGGCGGTGATAGGACGGGTCATAGGGAAGGTGGGATTGGTATGATATTGGTAAATATTAAAAGAGTGAACGCTTGACGGGTTTGATGCACTGTTCACTATTGTGCGCAGGGGTGTTGACATATGTGGAGACTTCATAGGCGTCCATCATTTCGCTGCTGTAGGGCTTAAGCAGAGGGGTCACTACCGCATGTTCTTTCACCGCTTTGTCCAGCCACAATGCCCAGTCTTTGGACTCCAGGATCACAGGCATCCTGTCATGTATGGGCTTCATCTTCTCATTGGGGGCAGTGGTGATGATGGCAGAAGAGATGATCTGCGCATTGCTTTGGGGGTCAGACCAAACATCATAGATCCCTGCCAAAGCAAAAAAGTCAGTTTTTGCAGGGTGTATCCAGTAGGGCACTTTGTGAGCGCCTTCTTTTTTCCATTCGTAAAATCCATTGACGGGGATAAGGCAGCGCCTGGATGTAAAGGCAGACTTGAAAGTGGGTTTTTCAGCGAGGGTTTCTGCCCTGGCATTGATGGTCTGGAACTTAGTGTCCTTTGCCCAGTGCGGGATGAGACCAAACCTGGTGTATTGGTAGACTTTGTCATTGGTAAGCGTTGCCAGAGGCTGAGAAGGAGCAATGTTGTAGCTGGGCTTGAGCGTGAGTTTTTGTTCAAGTTTTTTGATGCTCTTTTTGGCTTCTTCAAGAAACTGTTTGTCATCATGCAGTGCAACCCTTCCACACATCGGCATATCTCCTTTTGTACTGTTTTCTTTCATCTTACTGGGTTTTTTTTAAAGTCTTACAATGGATGG
>CAYXZY010000124.1:0-4814 GCA_964469685.1 uncultured Sulfurovum sp.
ATTTTATTCTATCGTTGTCTCTACTTGCATTTATTTCTTGTTGAACTGGCTATGGATCCGTTCGGTCAAACAAGAAAAAAATGAAAAAAGCAAAAAGTGATCTCTCCAAAGCGTGTCTAAGTAACTATTTGAAAATTTAATCTAACTACACTATAATATTTCATACGTTAACGAAAAAAGAAGGGGTGATGTACGTATGGAAACACTGAACAAATCAGTCATCTTAAAACAGATCTGGGATGCGCGCAGAGCACATAAAGAATGGGTGAAAAAAGCAGATAGGCTTGTCAACGGTATTGACGGTTTCAGAGGAAAAAAAGTAGCCATTGATGTGGACAAGAACTTTATACCGCTGGACAGCTCTTCCTGTGTCTTTGGAAAATGGTGGAACCAGTACTCTTTCAGCATCTCGCAACTCAAAGGGATAGACAATATCAGCAACCGTATAGAAGAGCATCATGACAGGCTGCATGACACCTATGCAAGTATCTATCATATCTTTTTTGTGCTGCCTGAAAAGCGTTCTTTGCTTCACAAGATCGTCACATTCAACAAAAAAGAGGTGACAGAAAGCGAAAGAGAGCAGGCCAAAATACATTTTGAATATCTCATGCACTCCTCTTCCGAACTGCTTGAGGTGCTGCAGGTTCTGGAAGACCGCATACAAAGTTTAGACAATGCCCAGATAATTAGAACATTGAATTTAGCAGATAACTCCGCCTCCGAGTAACTTGTCTCCCTCATAAAAAGCAGCGATCTGCCCTTTTGCCAGACCAAAGACCGACTCATCCAGGGTGACTTTGGCTCTCCCCTCTTCTATGACCACATGACAAGGTACCGCCTGTGTGCGGTAACGTACTTTTACCGTACATGAGAATGCTGTCAAATCTTTAAAAAGGTTCACCTGCTTCACCTCAAATGCGTTCTCTTCCAATTTTTCCTTGGTGCCCACAACAATCTGATTGGTCTCAGGTTTGATGTCAAGGACAAAATGCGGTTCATGCGCACCATCTACAAAAAAACCTCTTCGCTTTCCAATGGTGTAATGCATATAGCCTTTATGTGTACCTATGACATTGCCTTCTGTATCCACTGTTTCACCCGGCATATCTATTTCCATATGTCTTGCCAGTACTTCATCATACGTTTTTTCAACAAAACAGATCTCCGAGCTTTCTGCCTGTGTAGCAAAATCTTTTAACACATCGATCTTGGCGGCATAGGCTTTTACATCCGGTTTCACCCAGGTACCCAGCGGGAATATCAGGCGGGGAAGGACTTCTTTTTTTACTTCACATAAAAAATAGCTCTGATCTTTGTTCGGATCTTCTCCCATATAGATAAACTCACCGTCAGATCTGATGTAATGACCTGTTGCGATGAAGTCAGCACCTATGGAGTCGGCAAACTCAACCATTTTTCCAAACTTAATAGTACGGTTACACATCACACAGGGGTTGGGCGTGAGTCCTTCTTTGTAGCTGTCCACAAAGTAGTCATACACATTTTCTTTAAAGTCATTTGAGAGATCATGAAAATGAACTTTTACCCCCAGATACTCTGCCACACGCTGTGCTTTTGTAAAGTTCTCTTCATGGTATCCGGGTTTGTGGTGCAGCTTCATATAGACACCCTCTACCTCATACCCTTCTTTTTGAAGAAGTATGGCAGTCACTGTCGAATCCACCCCTCCACTCATACCTACCAAAACTTTGCCTTTATTGCTCATTGTCTGTTCACTTTCATTATTTCTATAGCAATCTCATCATCGACTTTTACAAGTCTGCCTTGTGCTATGTTTTTCTCATTTACAAAAAGTGTCACTTCTTCTAAATTCAGCTGTGCGATACTCACTTTATGTCCTGTTTCAAGCTTCCTGCTCTGAAGCTTTCCAAAGGAGCACCTTATATGTTCATATTTTTTAGTATTTACCTGTTTCAGCGTATCTTTATGCAGGTAGGTTATCTTTAGTTTTTTGATCTTTTCATCGGTCACGAGTACCACATCTGCACAGATATCTCCCTCTGCACACAAGTGTAGTTCCAGGTGAGACAGACCCACCAAAAGCACATCTCCCTGCGTAAGTTTTTTCAACTGCGACTGCTTAAGCAAAAAAGAAGGCAGAACCAATTCATACTCAGGGTACTTCTTCTTGTCCTGCACAAGAAATGCAAGTGAATCAGCCTGTGTTTCACCCTTCATCAATGTCACCTATGAACTGTTCAAGCAAGAACTCTTTGTCTGCAAACAAAAGATCATCCGGCACTTCCTGTCCGGTAGCAAAATAGCTCATTGGCAAATTGTAGAGTAGCATAAAATTCAACAAAGTACCAAAATGTTTTGTTTCATCAAATTTGGAAATAATGACAGAATTCAGATTCAGGAACGAGAAGTTTTGATAAATATCTTCCATATCTTCATACTTCACCGTCGCAGAAAGCACCAAACTCACTTCTATTTCTCTTGGCGAATCTGTTTTCACAAACTCCACGGTCTGCACGAATTTTTCCGTATCATACGGAGACATACCCGCAGTATCGACCAACACCACATCATAGCCTTCTAGTTTTTCGAGTGTCTCCTTGAAGCCATCCACTTCATCGACCACAAAATGTTCTATCTGCATAATGTCGGCATAATGTCCCAATTGTTCAACAGCGCCCACTTTAAACGAATCCAGATTGATCAATGCCACCTTATACTGCCTGTCCATCAGGTAGGCATACCGTGCAGCCAGTTTGGCAATGGTCGTGGTCTTTCCAACCCCTGTAGGTCCTACTACCATGACTATCTTTGGGCTGCTCAGGTCTTCTGCTTTGACTGTGAGGGCATCATCTATCTCTTCGAGCAGATAGGAAACAAGCAAGGTCTTGTCATTTAATATCTCACTGCCCGTGACGGTCTGAAACATACTCTCCAGCCAAAATGCACTGATGCCTTTTTTCATGAACAATGCTTTGACCTCAGAGATAACGGGATGATCGTTCTGCATCTCTTTATGCATCTCATCTTTCATGTGCCCAAGTTGCTCTTTGAGTTCAACGATTTCGCTGAGCAGTGCTTCATCCTCATCTTTAGGGAGACTGCCGCCAAAAGAGACCTGTTCAAAAACCTCCTGTGGTATCGCCACCGTGATCTCCGACCGCAGTACCCCGTCGTCATATTTGATCTGCTTGGCCGAGACCAAAGAAATGCTCGTACCATACTTCTCCACTGCCAATTCATAGGCACTTTTAGGTTTGGAAGCTACGAAAGTTTCATGTATCATATCTGTTTGCCTTTTACAATCTGTTTTTCATTCGTGACAACGGCACAAGGACTGAACTGCGTCTCATCCATTCAGGATGAGGCAGTGTCAGGTTCTTGGTGTGCATGGTCACATTTTCATAAAATATTATATCTATATCCAGTGTACGCGGGGCATCTTTGAACAGACGTTTACGTCCAAAGATACGTTCAACACGTAACACATAACGCAATAGCGCTTTGGGTGAGAGTCTTGTCTCTACCAATAACAGTGAATTGTAAAAATCCTCCTGTTTTGTGTACCCAAAAGCAGGGTTTTTCAGTATAGGTGCACTTTCGATGATATGCACGAACCTGGAACGTCTCAAATACCAAAAGAGATGCTCGAATCTGCGCAACACATCTCCAATGTTCCCGCCTAACCCAAGAAGTGCCTTCTTACCTCCCGTACAGGGTGCATGGTAAGGAAAATGTGGTGTAAAGATCAATGTATGTGTTTCATTGAGTCGTTTTCTTTTTACCACTGCGGCTTCCTCTTTTTACTGACCCAGAACCGTAGGTTTCCCGTCTACCATCGCCACCATATCTTCAATGCGGATACCAAATTCATTGGGTATATAGATACCCGGCTCAATGGTAAAGACCATACCGTCTTCAATGATCGTATCTGATCTGCTAGAGATATAGGGCATCTCATGAATATCCAATCCCACGCCATGCCCGGTAGAGTGTACATAATACTCTGCATATCCGGCTTTTTGTATAATGTCACGCGTCAAAGCATCCACTTTTTTGGCTTTCATACCTGAACGTGCCTTGGCTATGGCATTGTCATGTGCCTTTAGTACGGTATCGTACACTTTTTGTATCTTTTTTCGTTTGAATGCCTGATGGGTATCAAACATAAGATACTTGTCTGCCTGTACCGTACGTGTTCTGTCCGAACAATACCGTTTATATTTTAACCCCGCATCGACCAGAAGCAGATCGTTTTTCTTTAGTACCGTAGAGGTGGGTGTGGCATGTGGCTTGGCAGCATTTTTGTTAATGGCTACAATAGGATCAAAACTCAGTTCATACTGTCCGTAGTCCCCCAAAATACTTTTAGCCACATGTGTTAATGCATATTCGTCTTTGCCAAAGCCATGCTGTCTGAACTCTTTGGCCAAACGCTTAAATGCCTTTGCTCCCAACTTGGCAGCTTTGCCAATGATCTTCAACTCTTCATCGGTTTTGATGATACGTTTTTTATGTGAAAAATCCAACACAGGCTTGAACGTTACCTTGGTATTGTCGCTTAAGCGTCCAAATCCTGCTACTGTCCACTCTTTAGGGTCAAAGACCATTGTTCTGACCTTGTGCTTTTTGAGTATCTTGAGAGCCTCACCATACAGATCACCACTGATACGCACTTTGGCATTTTTAACATGCTCTTTTGCATCGATGGTATAACGACTGTCTGTGATGAAAAACGCCTCAGACCCCAAACGGATATAGAGTGCATTATCACAGCTATAGCCACATTCATAATAGATTGCATTTTCGTCTTTGAGCATGTAATTCATAAT
>CAYXZY010000125.1:0-4789 GCA_964469685.1 uncultured Sulfurovum sp.
CCTGAAGACCTAGAAAAAGCGATCAAACACCACAATTTATAACTGCGTTGTTTTTACTGACCTAAGGGCGCTTCCAAAAGAACTTGGAAGTGCTCTTATTTCACAGCTTTCCCAAGATCCCACATAGGCATAAATATACCAAGTGCCATTAAAAGTACCAAACCTGCAATAAAGAACATCATAATTGGTTCTATGTAGGCAGACAAATTGTCAATGAGGTCCTGGAACTCCATATCATAATAATCAGTTACCTTGTCCAGCATTGCATCAAGTTGCCCCCCTGCTTCACCCGCTTTGATCATCTGCAAGAGCATATTTTCATACAGCCCTGTAAGCTGGAATGCCTCTGCCAGGTTCATACCACGACCAATATTGGCATTGACCGTAAGGAGCTGCTCTTTAATCGCTGCATTGTCAACCATATCTACAGCTGTATCCAATGCTTCAGAAACCGGTATACCTGACTTCACCAGTTCCCCAAAAACCAAATTATATTTGTGCATCGTAGAAAGAAATATGGCCTTGTTTATGAGATAAAATCTTGGGTGTATCATCAATTTATCCATATTGTATTTAAAATCTTTGTCATTTTTATAAAAATATTTTAAGGCAAAGATACCTGCTGCGATCAGAGCAATGATCAAGAGCCCATAATTGGAAAAAGCCCATTCAAGTTTAAGCAGTATTTGCGTTGGAAGAGGTAGTTCGGTTTTAAATTTTGAAAAAATATCTTTAAATTTGGGAACAACCACCATAATCAGGATCGTAAAAGCAATAGCCATGGCAGCCAATGTGATCATAGGACCTCTAATGGCTTTTTTGAACTTAGCCGTATTGTCCCTGATGCTTTCAAGGATATCGGCAAGTTTATGGTATGACTCAGAAAGATTACCTGTTCTTTCCCCCAGGTTTGTCATGGCCAATGCCACATGACCAAACTCATCTGCATACGCTTCCATGGCATCTGACATGCTGTTACCTGCATTGATATCTGCATTTATTTTGGTGTATATCTCTTTGAGTTGCTTATTGTCCGTATTGTCAGCCACATCAGTCAGCGTATCATTAATGGCAATACCTGCATCTGTCATAACGGCGATCTGCCTGATGGTGGATATCTTGTCATTGATAGGTATTTTGGATTTTGATGACTTTTTAAGCATTTTCATAAACTCTGCAAAGCTGTCTTCCAGCGGTGCAGATGTTTCAACGGCTTTAGTGACCATGGTCGTAGGAAATTTATTTTTTGCAAGCTTCACAGCCAACATTTTATTGTCCGCTTTAATCAATTCAAGGCGTTTTTTACCTTTGTCCATCACGGTGACATTAAAATATTTCATTATAACCTCGCTACTCTGTATATTTCTTCAATGGTCGATGCACCTGAGAGTGCTTTGTGTACACCATCTTCAAACATGGTCACAAAACCTTCTTCTTCAGCTTGTTTGGTGATTTCTTCTTTGGATGCTACACGTGCAATCATCCGTGCCAATGTCTCAGAGATCGTTAACACTTCAGAGATCATTTCACGTCCTGCATATCCTGTATGTCCGCACTCTTTACACCCTTCACCCTTATAAAAAGTCGGGTTTTCCGGCAAATACTGCTCTACATCTTTAAGCAGCAACGGGTCCAGTTCGGTAGTGGTTTTACAGTGTTTGCATATCTTACGCACAAGCCTTTGTGCCTGTATGGCCACCAAGGCACCGGAGACCAAATACTCCTCTATACCCATATCCAAGATCCTGGAGATCGAAGAGATGGCATCATTGGTGTGAAGGGTCGAAAGCACCAGGTGTCCTGTCAGGGCTGCCTGTATGGCAATACGCAGTGTCTCCTGGTTTCGTATCTCCCCGATCATGATCTTGTCAGGGTCTTGTCTCAGTATTGACTTTAACGCATCAGCAAATCCCAAACCGACACTCTCTTTGACATTGACTTGCTGTAATCCGGACATTTGATACTCTACCGGATCTTCAACGGTGATGATCTTGTCTTTCACATCTTTAATGGCATTGACTGCACCGTAAAGCGTGGTAGTCTTACCTGAACCGGTAGGACCTGTCACGAGCACAATGCCGTAAGGCACCTTGATAGCCTCAGAAAATCTGTCATAACAGAGCTTGCTCATACCTGCATCTTCCAGCTTGATCATCGCCTTGGATTTGTCCAGGATCCTTAAAACGATGGATTCACCCTGAATGGTTGGAAGCGTAGATACCCTGAAGTCAAATTCTTTTTGTGTAATGGTTGCCGAAAACCTGCCATCCTGGGGCTTACGTTTTTCTGCAATGTCCAAATTTGACAGCAATTTCATTCTGGAAGCCAAAGGGTTGAAAATATCTTTGTCAAACATAAAACTTTGTCTTAACATCCCATCCACACGTTCACGCACAATACATGATTTTTCTGTAGCTTCAATGTGTATATCACTCGCTCCGCCGTATATAGAGGATTTCAATATAATATCTATGAGTTTTAACACGGCCGGAGATTCATCTGTTTCTTCTCCAATGCCTCCGTCATTTAGGTCTTTACGTATATCAGAAACCAGTCCTTTAATACTTTCATTGATCTCAAGGCGCTGCAGATGCTGCTGGATCTGCTGAGGCCTGGAAATGGATATCTTAATAGGTTTTCTAGGAAAAAGTCTTTGTACCGCATCCTGTGCTGCCATATCAAGAGGATCATCAAATACAATTTGAACATGCAGATCATTTTCTTCAATAGGTATGAAGTTGTATTTTATAAGTTGTTTATAGGGTACCTGAGAGAAAAGACGCATGTCGATCTCCACATCGTCCAAATCCACATACTCGACATTGAGTGCTTTTGCCGTTTCCTCTATAATAGGAACGATGTCAATACCTTCTATCTTTTCAAGATGCCTCAGACTGATGACGCCCTGCCTTATTTTCTTAGCGAGGAATATCTCTACCGTATGCAGGTCTATCATCTCTTCTGCGATAAGGTTGGCAAACGATATCTTCTTTGGCGGTCTACTCTTAACCAAAGCCGAAATGGCATCTTTTGTAATAAGATTTTCTTTCAGCATCATTTCAATCAATTTTACCATTGAGACACACTCCTTTTTACTATTATTTCTTTAACTTGTTCAACAGGTTTTTGGCTCTTTGCGAATGAGACATTTTAACATAATTCGTTAAAACACGAATAGCTTCGTTTTTCCGTCCCAGCTTTACTTTTGCCTTGGCGTAGATAAGCCAGCTGTCTTCGATATGTTGATTGACCTTGTTGGTTTGCAGTGCCCAATACTCAGCTTTTTTATATTTACCTTTTCTAAAATAACTTTTTGCCAAAAACAGTGAATCATCAGTATCATGAGACTCATAAAAACGTTTTTCAACATCTTTATAGGCACTGACACTTGAGGATTCAATAATATTCAGATGCATTTTCTTTCTAGGTTTTTCCACTTTTCTTTGTTTTTTTACAGGCTTACTATATACTTTTTTGACATTCTTTTTCGGTTTGACTTCTTCCAATACAGGGATATCTTCCACAACAGGAAGCGTTGGAACAGCAGTCTCTATGTTCTCTTCAGCCTGCAACCTTACAGTCGGTTTGATCTCTTCAATGATTTCTGTTTTTTTAACCTGCAATGCTGTGAGACTGTCATCGAGTAAAATATTGCTTGAAGGCTCTAGGGCAGGTTCTTCCTCTGAGTTGAGTGTAAAGCTTGGCATCTGAGGCAAAGTAAACTCTTTTTTGTTCATAAAAGCGAGCATAGCGATCAATGCAATGGTCAAAAGCGCGGCTAAAATATAATATGGTCTACGCTTTTTATTTTTGTATTTTTTCCATTCTTCTTCCAGTGGCTTTATATCATACATGAATATATCCTAACTTCAATGCCGCCATTTCAATGATACGTTGTGGAATATGCTCATAATTGATCTTTGAGGGTTCGTTTTTGTCATAGTATTCACAGATCTCAAAAATGGTAAAAATCAACTTGTTACATTCTCTAAAATTACCTTTAGTAAAAGCATGGATCAATTTCATATCTTTTTCTTTAATACTATTGGCTATCTCAAATAGATTCTTTTTTAACAGCTTTTTATGGATATACGCTGTAAGATCGTTATGTGTGGCATTTTTTAGTTCTATGACTTCCCATATACGAGACTGAAAATGCTCTTTTGCAATAAGATCTTCATCATCTGTCTTATGTAATGAGACGACAAACTTGACAGACCGGCTATCTGAGATTAGACGGATTTTTTCCATCATTTCAGCCCCATACATTTGTGCTTCATCCAACAAGATAACAATTTCTCTTTTACCGCGTAAGTTTTTACAAAAATTCACTAAAGCCGAAAAATTCACTTCAGTGTTTGGCGGTAGATCTTTTTTGGTCAGTACTTTAAATAATTTATGGAAAAATTCTTTTTCATTGCTTGCAGGTGTATCGAAATAGTGGATCTCTTTTTGGTGTTTTAACTTTTCTTGCACACGGTTCAGTAAAATACTTTTTCCTGTACCCGGCCGACCAAAAAGCAGTATCATCTTCAATGGCTTTTCCATACTGTGTTCAAGCTGCTTGTATGCTGCAACTGAAGAGGACAGCTCTATATAGTCCTCCCCATCAATTGAATCAACAAAGACATTTTTTGCAGCCTCGTATCTACTTTTCATTCAGTTTTGTATATCCTAAATCTTTCAAAGATACTGATTTGGAGTTTTTCACAATATGTGGCGTGATGATCAACACCAATTCTTCAACAGTATTAATTTTCTGCTCACTTTTAAAAGCATATTCAAGCAG
>CAYXZY010000126.1:0-4776 GCA_964469685.1 uncultured Sulfurovum sp.
TGGATGTAAAGCTTGTTGCCATCAGGGGAAAGCATGGAGAGATCACATCCATAGTGGGACTTTTTTTTGACAGGATGGAAGAGAAGCGCGCTGCCTTGGCGCTGGAGCATCAGTCTTTACATGATGCCTTGACAGGTGTCCCCAACCGTGTGTTGCTTAAAGAGCATCTGTTGGAAAGCATACGTATTGCCAAAGAAGAAAAAAGCCAATTTGCAGTTTTGTTCGTAGATCTGGATAATTTTAAATTGATCAATGACAGTTACGGTCATACCATTGGGGATGATCTTCTGGTAAGAACGGTAAAGCGTATGCAAAAAATACTCAAAAGCAGGGATGTCATCGCACGTTTTGGCGGAGATGAATTTGTGATCGTTCTTGATTTTGTGTATGACCTGCAATCCATTGTGGGGGTAGCCCAAAGGATACTGGATGTATTTCTTGAACCGTTTATTATCAAAGAAAGACCCTATTTTTTAAGTGCGAGTATAGGGATATCTATTTATCCTGATGATGCCCGATCAACAGAATCACTGATAAGTTCAGCGGATGCGGCAATGTATGAGGCAAAAAAAGAAGGCAAGAACCGTTACCATTTTTTTACGCCGAAGATCAATGAAAGTATAGAAGAACGCATTAAGATAGAGAACGGTTTGAGAGAAGCCCTCGGGTCAGATCAGTTCGTGCTGTACTATCAGCCGCAAATCGATACCGCCTTGCAAAAAACAGTCGGGATGGAAGTGCTTATCAGGTGGGAACATCCTCAATGGGGGTTCATAGGCCCTGATAGATTTATTGCGTTGGCAGAACAAAATCATTTGATCATACCTTTAAGCCAATGGATATTCAAAGAAGCATGTGTTCAGGCAAAGCAATGGCTGGATGAAGGACTGTTCACGGGGCACATTGCGGTGAATGTCTCAGGCGTACATATACAATACGGTGACCTTGTGAACGACATCAAGCAGGCATTGCAAAGTTCAGGTCTTCCTGCGGCACATCTGATGGTAGAGATCACAGAGTCCAGACTGATGCACTATGAGGAAAAAGGAAAAGCGATCTTCACTGCATTGCAAGAGATGGGCATCACCTTGGCAATAGATGATTTTGGTACAGGATATTCCTCTTTGTCCTATCTGCACACCTTTCCTTTTTCCATGCTCAAAATTGACCAGTCGTTCATCAGTGATTTGCCGGAGAGTTCCGAGGCTGTAAAATTGTCAGAAATGATCATTATGCTCGCAAGGTCCATGGATCTTGATGTCCTCGCTGAAGGTGTTGAGACAAAGGAGCAATTGGCATGGCTGAAAGCACATGGATGCAGGCTTATCCAGGGTTATCTGTTTGCAAAACCTATGCCCGCAGATAAAATGAAAATATTTTTGACCAAGAATGAGGCCATTGGAAAAATTTGACACGCAGGTCAGGGAACCTTACGTTCTCTCAGAAGCCCGCTCTTTACATGCAGCCACATCCAGACAAAAATACCCTTTGCCTTTTTTGGCCGGCTTGAGTTCTTCCATGACATCATGCCCGCATTTTTTACAGACATCTGTGGCAGTGACTTTCGGAGCCTCCTGCAGGGCTTCAGGACGCATGGCAGGGAAGAGAAGTACATCGCGGATGGTGTGCTGGTTGGTAAGCATCATCACAAGTCTGTCTATGCCTATACCTTCTCCTGCGGTAGGGGTCATACCGTAACTAAGCGCACGTACGAAGTCTGTGTCCATATGCATCGCTTCATCATCACCGGTTGCTTCTTTGGCATCGACCTGACCTTTAAATCGCTCATATTGATCTACAGGATCATTCAGCTCGGAGAAGCCGTTGGCTATCTCTTTGCCTGCCATGAAGAGCTCAAAACGTTCCGTGACTTCAGGGTTGGTGTCACTTCTGCGTGCCAGAGGGGAGATGTCTACGGGGTAGTCCGTGATGAAAGTAGGGTTGATCAGCTTGCCTTCGACAAACTCATCAAAGAGTTCGGCTTGTACATAACCCAGTGTCCAGTTCTCGTCGGTTTTGAGGTTACGTTCTTTGAGATAGGCAAGTCCTGCATCTTTGTCTTCCACTACTTCTCTGGGAACACCGCCTATCTCGACAATAGCATCCACCCAAGAGACTTTGGCAAACGGTGTAGCAAAGTTGATCTCCATGTCACCATAAGGAAGGGTTCTGTCTAGCTGCAAACTGTCAAAGAGATAGTCAAAAAGCTCTTCTGTGACTTCCATCAGTTCTTTATAGGTCTTGTAGGCCCAATAAAATTCTATAGAGGTGAATTCGGGGTTATGGGTGGCGTCAATACCTTCGTTTCTAAAGTTCCTGTTGATCTCAAACACAGCTTCCATGCCACCGACAATGAGGCGTTTGAGGTAAAGCTCGGGGGCAATTCTCAGGTATCTGTCCACATTGAGTGCATTGTGGTGGGTGACAAAGGGTTTGGCATTTGCACCGCCGGGGATAGGGTGCATCATGGGAGTCTCGACTTCCAAAAAGCCTTTGTCCTCAAAAAATCTTCGAATGGCAGAGACGATCTTGGAGCGTAACACAAAACGGTTCTTGACCTCCGCATCCATGATCATATCAAGGTAACGCTGTCTGTACTTGATCTCCTGATCCTGGATACCGTGAAACTTTTCGGGCAGCGGTGAGATGGCTTTGGTGACCAGGTTTACTTCCAGGCAGTGCAGTGTAAGCTCTCCCGTGCCTGTGACAAAAGGGTAGCCTTTTGCCTCAATGATGTCTCCGACTTCAAAGAGTTTTTTGACCACATCATTGTAGTAGCCTTCAGGCAGATCATCACGGTTAAAATAAAGCTGTACAAGTCCATCGGCATCTTCAATTTTGGCAAAGGCTGCTTTGCCCATGATACGTATGAACTTGATACGTCCGGTGAGTGTATAGGATTTGCTTTGGTCCTGTTTCATCTGCCCTTCATCTACATCGATGTCATGCACGTAGGCACATTCTTGTAGAAATTTTTCCGAAGGCATGCCTTTTTGAACCTGGTTCGGGTAAGGGTTTATCCCTTTTTCTCTTAGGGTTTCAGTTTTTTTAATACGTTCCTGAATATATTGATTGTCAAATATCAAGGGGGCTCCTACTGGTGATCATATATGAAATATTGATTCCAAATATGTATGCTGATCTTAGGTCTGCTTATGTGGCAGCCTCATATAGTCAGCGTATTATATTTTGTTTTCTTTAATCTTGGCAGTTTTCGCATAATCCCAAGATCTTCATCGTATGATCATGCATTTTGAAATTAAATTTTTCAGCGATCTTTTCCTGTTGTGCTTCAATGGTCTCATCGTAAAACTCTATGATCTTGCCACAGGAAGTGCAGATAAGATGGTCATGGTGTTTTTTGAGCCCCAGTTCATACTTCTTTCCTGCTGCACCAAAAGAGATGGAAGAAGCAATGTCAGAGTCTTCAAGTAAAGCCAGGGTACGGTAGACCGTAGCAATCCCCATGTTGATCTCAGGATGCTCCTTTTTAAGAAGTATATAAATGTCCTCAGGGGTGTAGTGTCCATCATTTTCATACAAAAACTTCAAGATAAGCTCTCTTTGTTTGGTGAATTTCAGAGAATTGTTTTTAAGTAAGGTTTTAAATTTTTCTAGAAGTTTTGCATACGAGATCACCCTGTACTCCTTTACTCTGAAAGTGTGCTTTGGTTTTGCTCAGCTGTTACATTGGAATCGTTGCTGTCATTGAGGTTGACGATCTCTTTGACCACATCTGTTGCAGACGCCTCTCCCAAACCAAGAGAACTGGTATCCAGGTTTATAAGGTATGAGCCTGCTTCCTTGAGGTAAGGGTAAAGCATGGAATCATCAACATATTTTTCCAGATTGTCTTTGACCAGCGACACATTGGAAAGTGCAGTCACGATGAGTGCAAAAATGAGGAAGTATTTCCCGCCGCCTGCAATGAAGCCGAATAAACGGTTTAAAAATCCTAAACCGCTGGCACTGGTAAGTTTGGAAAAGATCGATCCGAGTATCGTTGCGCCAAGCCAGATAATGATGAGAATGGCAAGAAAACCAATGAGCTTAAGTAGCGCAATATTTTCAAGGTGCAAGAAGTTTTTGTCTATGAAATCAGCTGCGGTTCCAGCAAGACGAGAGGCAAAGTAGACCCCACCAATAAGCCCAACAAGACCAAAGGCCTCTTTGATAAACCCGTGCATAAAGCCTTTGATACCCAGTAGCAGTACTATAGCGGCAATCGTGACATCAAAGTAGTTAAAATCCACCATTGAAAAGTTTTCCATATTCTTTTATCCTGATCGTTAATTAAAGTATTGTATCTAACTATTTGTTAGATAATCGCTTTGGCTACCTCATCGGGCTTATTTGCATACTGAAGTGCGGTATCACGAGAGATCTTCCCGTCTTTCATAAACTTCTTCAGTGCCTGTGTCTGTGTCTGCATTCCGGAATCCCCTTGACCCAGTTGCATTTGTGAGTAGATCTGGTGGACTTTGTCTTCACGAATGAGGTTGGCGATGGCATGGTTGGTGATCAGTATTTCTGAGGCAGCCACACGTCCTCCGCCAAGTTTAGGCAGAAGAGCCTGGGCAATGACGGCAACCAGCGAGGAGGAGATCATTGCTCTAATCTGAGGCTGTTCATCACCGGTAAATACATCGATGATACGATTCACAGTACCCGGTGCAGAAGAGGTATGCAGTGTCCCAAACACAAGGTGACCGGTCTCAGCAGCAGTAAGCGCTGCTTCGATCGTTTCTTTGTCCCTCATTTCCCCGATAAGTATGA
>CAYXZY010000127.1:0-4769 GCA_964469685.1 uncultured Sulfurovum sp.
GGAGAACAGTAGGAACGAATGTGTGTGAGTAATCCGCCATCTTTAAATAGTTTGCCGTTTCTTGGCATTGTTTTACTGTCTACCAATGCCATACCATACTCAGAAGCTACTTCATCCATGACTTCAAGTGCATTCTCAAATGCTTCTTCTTTAGTCATGTCTTCAGGTATCACCATTTTGACTTTACGCACCATACCTTTAGCCGGGTCTCCGGTCGTAAGTACCGTATCGAACATTTTCATATATTCGGGCAATGCCTGTGAATCAAGCTTTGCCACCTTTGGGCCAATTGTTACAGCACCTATAATAGCAGCGATCACTACGATCGCGCCAATCAGCGTGAATAAACCTTTAATCAATTTCATAGTATCCCTTTATTGTAATTAATAAGAGTTTATTATAATATTTATTGTTTAAAATAAGTTTAATTGATACGGAATATTATTCCGCAGAAACTAAACTTTCTTCCAAATACACACCGATCTCTTTTGCTTCTTCCAGTATCAATTCGCTGACCTTCATCTTGGACTCAATGATCACATCTGCAAGCTTTGACTTGATATGCAGCTCTAATGGCCGCTTTCCAGGATGGCGTTCAACCATACACATCAACTCTTCGACAGTTTTGGCATCCGGCATAAGATTGAGAGAAAGTATCAGTGGGGGCTGTTCGGGTTCAGGCACATGCTTGACTTCTTTTTCAACTTTTACCTTGGTCTTTTTGGCATCTTTAATACTGGATATCTTCAAGATATTCATACGTGTAAAGTCACCATCTTTGGTGATCTTCACCTTAAAGGCTATAGGCTTGGTCAGATCAAAATCCTCTTCAAGCTCTTTAAGTCTGTTCTCAAAAAGCATCAGTTCAATATTCCCATGCAAATCCATGATATTGGCTATGCCGAACTTATTGCCTTTTTTAGAGATCTTTTCTGTGATATTTTCTATCTTGCCAATGAACATTGCCTGAGATCCGTCTGCCAGATCATCAATCTCTGAACTCAACGTATAGTTTATTTCATCCAGGGTTTCACGATATTTATCAAGGGGGTGACCTGATACATAGAAGCCTAAGGACTCTTTTTCCATCTCAAGGATCTCCATAGGCTCAAACTCTTCCATATTTTGAAGCTCGAGTGTAACAGCTGTCAACTCTTCATCATCACCCCATAGAGAATTTACAGCCTGCTTTTTTGCATCTCCGGCTTTTTTGGCCATGTCTACGATGTCTTCAATTTGTGAGAGCATCGCCTTTCGGGAATAGCCAAAGCTGTCAAATGCTCCGGCTTTAATGAGCGATTCGATCACTTTTTTATTGACCTTGGAAGCGTCTATGCGTGAGACAAAATCAGAGAAATCTTTAAACGCCTCATCGCCTCTTGCTTCAAGCATCGTATTGATAGCGATATCTCCCGCACCTTTTATGGCTCCCATACCAAACATGACCACTTCTTCACCATCAATGTTGCGCGCTTCAAAGACAAGACCGGACTGATTAATGTCCGGAGGGAGAAGTTTCATACCCATCTTCTTGACCTCATCCACGTAACGTACCACTTTGTCAGTATTGTTTTTCTCCAGCGTGAGAATGGCTGCCATGAACTCTGTAGGATAATAGTGTTTCAGGTACGAAGTATAGAATGTGATCATGGCATAGGCAGCGGAGTGTGATTTGTTAAATCCATACCCTGCAAACTTCACGATAAGGTCAAACAGTTCTGCCGCTTTTGTTCTGTCAAAACCTTTTTTAGCCGCACCGTCAGCAAACTCGTCCTTAAGTTTATCCATCTCCTCTTTGATCTTCTTACCCATTGCCCTACGTACAAGGTCTGCGCCTCCAAGGCTGAACCCACCGATGGTCTGCACGATCTGCATGACCTGTTCCTGGTAAACAATGACCCCATAGGTTGGCTTGAGTATAGGCTCAAGTTCGGGGAATGCATAGGTGATCTCTGCCCGTCCGTGTTTCCGCTCGACAAAGTCATCGAGCATCCCTGACTCCATTGGCCCGGGACGATAAAGTGCGAGCATCGCAATAATGTCTTCAAAGCCGTCGGGCTTAAGTTTTTTTGCAAGATCCTGCATACCTGCAGACTCTATCTGGAAAAGTCCTAAAGTATCACCTTTACTGATGTAGTCATAGACCTCTTTGTCTTCAATGTTCTCTTCGACAAAATTGATTCGTTTACCGTAACGTCGTTCTACCAGCTGAAGGGCTTCTTCAATCACTGTGAGTGTTTTAAGTCCAAGGAAGTCAAACTTGATAAGGTCTACATCTTCAACATACTTCCCAGAATACTGCGTTGCCAATGTGTCCAGTCCTGTTGGTTTGAACAGTGGTGTTTTTTGCCACAGCGGTTCGTTACTTATCACCACTCCTGCGGCATGTGTTCCTGCATTTCTGTTGAGCCCTTCAAGTGCCAAAGCATACTCCCAGGTACGCTTTGCCTGAGGGTCAGAATCCAAGAGTTCTTTAATTTTAGGCTCTTTTTCATACGATGCCTTTAGGTCTATACCCAATTCATCAGGGATAAGCTTTGCCATGGCATCTGCTTTAGAATACGGCATGTCGAGCACGCGCGCGACATCACGGATGACCCCTTTGGCAAGCAGTTTACCAAAAGTGATGATCTGCGCCACGTTCACACGCCCGTATTTCTCCACGACATAGTCAAGTATCTCCTGACGGCGTGCCTGACAAAAGTCCATATCGATATCGGGCATAGAGATACGCTCCGGGTTGAGGAACCGCTCAAAAAGCAGACCGTATGGCATGGGGTCAATGTCTGTGATCTCCAATGAATAGGCCACAAGAGAGCCCGCAGCTGAGCCTCGTCCGGGGCCTACAGGTATGCCCATCTGCTTTGCGGCATCTACAAAATCCCAAACGATAAGCATATATCCCGGGAATTTCATGGAGTTAATGATGTCCATCTCAACCTGAAGTCGATCCCTATACTCCTGATGTTTCTCTTCCGGTACGATCTTCAGACGTTTTTCCAACCCTCTTTTTGACTCTTCTACAAAAAGTACGATGTCATTTTCCAAAGAATACTCTTTTTCCGGTTCAGGCAACTCCAGATTTATCGCCGCAGCACGTTCTCTTGAAAATTTAAAATTAGGCGGGGTTGGATCTCCCAGTTTTATCTCTACATTACATTTGTCTGCTATCTCCTGGGTGGCCTCAAGTGCTTCAGGGATGTCTGCAAACAGTGCTGCCATCTGCTCTGGCGACTTCACGTAAAACTCATGCACAGAGTGGCGTAACCGGTTGGGATCATCATAGAGTTTGTTCATAGCGATACACATAAAGGCTTCATGGGCATCGGCATCTTTTTGCTCCGTATAATGCGTATCATTGGTAGCGACTACTTTAATGCCTGTCTCTTGTGATATCCTGATGATCTGCTTGTCAATACGGTGCTGATCTCCGATACCGTGTCGCATAAGTTCCAGATAAAAATCATCCCCGAATACCTCTTTGTATTTGAGCGCCACCCTTTTAGCCTCTTCGTAGCCTTTGGCTCCAAATTTAATGTTACGTTCTGAAAGGTTTAAATGCCAGTTAACCTCACCCTGCAAACAAGCACTTGAACATATGAGTCCTTCCGAATGTTCTTTCAGCAGGTCCCAATTTATACGTGGATAATAGTAAAAACCATTGATATAAGCCTGAGAAGAAAGATACATGAGGTTTTTATAGCCTGTTTCATTTTTGGCATAGAGGCAGAGGTGAAAACGCTGACGCATGGACTTGTCACCCAGATCTGCCTGGTTATGCACATAGGCTTCCATTCCGATGATGGGCTTAATGCCCTCTTTGCGCATGGTATTGTAAAAGTCAATGGTACCAAACATATTGCCATGATCGGTCATGGCAACCGAGTCCATCCCCTGCTCTTTTATCTTTTTAGCCAGTGCTTTTATCTTATTGGCGCCATCAAGAAGAGAGTACTCTGTATGGAGGTGAAGGTGGGTGAATTGTGGTTTTACTTTAGGTTCTTCTGACATTATCTACCTTTACTGTATTGAAATTAATATAGCAAAGCTTAGGTAAATTTAGATTGAATTCTCAAAGAGATTTTTTCATATGCACCTCTAGTGTTTATGATGCCTTGAGTTTTTTAAAACAACAACGTTTGTATTTGTCTCCAGAACCACAGATACACGGACTGTTTCGTAAAAATTCCACTTTGTCCTCATAAATGTCTCCATCTACATACTTCCACATATCTTTGACCTTCAAAAATGCAGACTTTTCATGATGCATATGCTGCTTGCCGTCAAAAATATAATAGGCTTTGAACTCTACACTCTCTTCAGATGCACTGACAATTTCCAAATGCTGCCAAAAGCTATTGTCAGCCCAATCCTGTATGAACTTCAATTCTTCATCTGTCCACGTGTGGTCATGCGTGGTGGCTTGCAGATAATTCACATCCCCAACGCAGTACGCTGAGTACCGTGAACGCATAAGCTCAAGTGCTGTTTGGGGTATCTTGTCCACCCTGAGGATCGGTTCGCAACATACTGAAAAACGCTCGCCACTTTTACAATAACATGCATCCATTTTACACACTACCTCTACACTGTTTTAGGAATCATACCATAAAAATGTAAGCTTTTTCCAAACTATTTGTCTGCATGATCCATAATGAACCTATAGACGATTCAAAGACTTCAGTACAGCTGTCAATAATAAATTATGACACTTCTAATATCAGGGATACTCTATAGATCATAAAAAACAGGTGCATTCTGAAAATCTT
>CAYXZY010000128.1:0-4753 GCA_964469685.1 uncultured Sulfurovum sp.
CTGTTTTTTCCATCTCTTCGGCAAACCCTGTAAATCTATAGCTCACCCCTGGAGGCAGAAGTGTGTCAATACTCTCCCGCGTATACGCAACAGCCCCGCCCAGATCAAGTCCGAACAGATCAGCAAATACAGTGACCTGTCGTTGTCTGTCAAAATGGTTGATCGCCGCAAGTGTTTTAGAAGGCTGGAACGCCACCAGACCGTCCAGATATACCAGCTTGCCATTGGCAGCTTTGAGCTGTATCTTTTTGATATCGTTGATACTCACCCTGTCTTTGTCAGGAAATCTCAGCGTAATGTTGTACTGTTTTCCTTTCTCTTCAAAATACGATATCTCCAGATCACTTGAGAATGCTGTCGCGATCGCATTGGCTATCTGTGAGGCAGAGATACCCAGTCTGTTGGCATTTTCTCTTAAAATATTAATGTCTATCTGCGGTTTGCCAGCATCAAGATTGGTATCTACATCCACAAAACCTTTTTTCTTTTTCAGATGTTCGGTTAAGTTATGCGTTGCTACTTTCAAATCTTCAAAGGAGTCTGATTTGAGAACGATCTGATACGGTACAGAGACCCCTGCCCCTTTGATACCCGGTATCGCTGCTGCGGTAATGAACAGGTTCTTTTTAAACGACTCCAACTTGCCTCTCATATTTTGAATGATCTGCTCCTGGTTAAGCGACCTTTTCTCCCTGTCACTGAGTTTGACATAGATCTTGGATTTATGTTTCTCATGCGCCGTGTTGTAGCCCACACTTAAAATGGTATACAGTACATCTTTATCTTTTCGTACCATATCTTCTACGGCTTTGGACTCTTTGATCATCTCTTCGAGTGACACACTGGCATCTGCTTTTAAAAATATCTCGAACTCTGCCTTGTCCTCTTTAGGGATAAAGTCCATACCTATTTTTGGGAAAAGAGACAGTGAACCAAAGAACACAGCAAAAACCAAAATCAAGGTAATGATCTTAAATCGAAGTACCAGCTTCAATGTGACATCATAGATCCTCTCCAACCCTTTAAAGAATGGTTCAGTGATGTCATAAAATCTACTTTCTCCCTTATGCAAGGTCCTTGCACTCAAAGAGGGGATAAAGCTCAGCGCTACCGTATAAGAGATAATGACCGCAAACCCTACTGTCATAGCAAAACTCTCAAAGAACTTTCCTACGATACCACTCATAAATGAGACAGGTACGAACACCGCCAAGAGCATAGCAGAGATCGCCAAAATGGTAAATGCCATCTCCTTGGTTCCTTCCACAGCTGCCTGGAATTTGTCCATACCCTGTTCAAGTTTTTTATAGATATTCTCCACCACAACAATGGCATCATCAATAATGATACCAATGGAGAGCGTGAGCCCTATAAGCGTCATTTTGTTCAGCTCAAAGCCCATATAATCCATGAGTGCAAAAGTACCCAGGATTGATGCGGGGATAGAAAGTGCAGATACCCAGGTGATCGTCATGTTCCGCAAGAAAACGAAGATAATAATAATCGCCAAAAAAGCACCATAGATCAGGTCAAATTTCACATGTTCCAGAGATGCCAGGATAAAAGGTGAGGTATCATTGAGCGTTTTTACTTCAAATTTATCGCCTGCGAGTCTTTGCAATTCAGGCACTTTGTCTTTGACGCGCTGTACGATATCAAGGGTATTGGTACCGGAAATCTTCTGCACTTCGAGCATTACCCCTTCTACTCCGTTATAGGAAGAATAACTTTTGGCATCACTTAAACTGTCTTCAATTCTGGCGATATCTTTGAGTCTGATATTGTCTTTGATGATGATAGTTTCAAGATCTTCCAAGCGTAATGCATCTGCTTTGGTTTTCAGGGTAAATTCTTTGGTCGCAGAGATCAGTTTACCCCCGCCGATCTTGACATTTTCCCGTGCCACCATTTGGTTGAGTTCCAGGACAGAAATGCCAAACTTATTGAGCATCTTGGGATCAGGATAGATCTTGATCTCCCTGTCTTTGTACCCGATGATATTGATCGCACCCACCCCGTTGATTTTTTGCAGGCTTGGCTTTACCTTTTCATCGGCAAAGAGCATCAGGTTTTTAATGCTGTCATTTTTGGCTGCGACAAACAGATTGATCACCGGTGCAGCACCGATATCCAGTTTGGAGACCAACGGTGTTTTGGCATCTTTAGGCAAGATAACCGCAGCCACCTTGTCACGCACATCGTTGGTCGCCTCATCGATATCACGCTCCAAAAAGAACTTGACCATGATCACAGAGACACCCTCTGAAGAGGTAGAAGTAATACTGTCAATCCCCCCGATACGAGAGATGGCCTCTTCTATCTTGTCAGTGACCTGAGATTCAATGGTACTTGCTTCTGCCCCCGGGTACACTGTCTGTATGGTGACCATTGGAAAATCCACATTGGGGAAAAGTGCTGAAGGCATGGACTTAAAACTCATCAGTCCAAAAATCACCAGGGTGACCACATACATCAGTGTGGTAATCGGTCTGTTTATGGCTAGTTTATACATGGGCGCTACTTTTGCTCAGGTACAGCGATGTACCCTTCTCCGAAAAGACCGGGGATGAAGTCCTTGGCAAGTACTTCTGCTTTGATCTTTCTATTGTCAGAGTCGGCAAAAGGGTAGATCTTGGCAATTTTTCCACTGTATTTCCTGCTGTCACCATCGATGCTGTAGTGAAATACCTGGCCGACTTTTATCTGCTGCCAATACTTTTGGTCAAATTCCAGAATCAGTTTTCTTTCATGCATGCTTTGCATCTTAAGCACTGTACGTATCATGGCGCCGGACACCACATCTCCTTCTTCAACCAACTTCTCATAGATCACACCGTCAAATGGTGCTTTAAGCATGGTCTTATCCAACAGTGCCTGCTGGTAGATCAGCTGTGCCTTGGCATTTTCATACTTAAACGCATAGGTATCCAGTTTGGCGGCATCGACCAGTTTTTCCACCTTGAGCTGTCTGTCATAGTCTTTTTTGGCATATTTCAACGCAGTTTTTGCGATGTTCAGCGCTGCTTGAAGGTCATTGTTGTCCAAAGCTGCAAGCGTGTCTCCTTTTTTGACCACAGATGAGACATCCACATTCACACGGTTGACCGTTCCCGAACTTGTAAAAGCCAGATTGGCATGTTTTGCAGCTTCAACGTTGAATGTCGCATAGACTTCCTGGGCGTGTAAGTTTACAGCCACCAACATAATACTGAAGAGTATTTTTTTAAGACCAGGTATGGTGTGCTTCATGTACTGAATTTTAATGCTTGTCATCGTATGAACTCCTTGGGGTCTTTGCCTGCATAATAATAATAAATGGATTTTTTGATCTCATACTCATAGAGTGTTTCTTTATAGCGTGCATCCGCCAGTGTTCTTTCTGTCAAGGCATCCAAAAATGCAATATTGTCTGTCAGACCCACTTCAAACTTTTGGCGTATCACGCTGTAGGTACTTTGGGCGGCTTTGAGTGCGGCTTTGGCACTTTTAAGTTTTGTTCTGCTTGTTTTGAGTGTTCTGCCTGCAAGCTTAAAGTTCATTTTCTGCTCTTTTTTGGCATGGTCTATCTGTGAAAGCAAAGAGAGTTTTTTGTAGCGCACTGCTTCGCTTTCCTTTGCCATTTTTCCCTTGTCAAAAAGTCTCATATTGACCGAGATCATCAATTTGTTCTGATGATCGACCAAAAACCCGTCACCACTAAAACCCGGTGACGAGACAAGATCATCATAGTGTGATTTATGATACGTATCACTCAGACGAACCTGTGGTTTATACCCTGCATCGATGGCATTGGCATTTTCTTCAACTGCAGAAGCATTTTGTTGGAGCATCTGAATCGATTCGAGTGTTTCAAATCGCACGTGTCGTGGCTCTTTAAAATAATTTCTTTTCAAATGTTTTGCAGAAATACCGGTAATGAGTTTAAGGTTTTCTTCACTTGTCTCAAGTGAAAGTTTTGTATTTTCAAGGGTAAATTGGTTATTTTCATAGACCGCGATAAGCTTATCGATATCTTCCTGCGTGGAGAGTCCTGCCGTTTGAAACTTTTTCACGCGGGTGATCTGTGCTTTGAGTTCTTTGGCACGTTTTTGGAGTGCAGTGATGGTTGCCTTGAGTGTCTTGATGCCAAAATAATGTCGCACTATCTCAAGTGTGATACTCTTTTTAAATGCACTCTGTTCAAACAAAGATGCTTTGTGCTCGTATACTTTAGCCTGTGTCAATGCCTTTTTTCTTCCACAATCATACAGATCTACACTCAAAGAAGCATAGACATTGCCTACCTGTCCGGGACTGACCAGATAGTTAGGTGTCAACAATGCATAATCTGCACCCACATCCACTGTCGGCCAATAGGCACGATTGGCTGCTTCAATTTCAGCGGATTTAGATTGACTGTTGAGTTGTTTTGCTTTGATCTGCCCATTGTTTTTCTCAGCCGCGTCAATATACGCCTTCAGCCCATGCCCCTGTGCAAAAACAACTAGCGGCAATATAAGAATATATAGTATCTTCATTCACTCTCCTTTTTTTCTATGAGTGCAAAAAATGCGTCTACAAATGCGTCTATCAGCATCTGCGCTTCCAGTCTATGTATCTTCGTATCTACCACAAGCCCGAGTGAAAAGGTCTGAAGCGCGGAGCTCATGCTCTTTGCCTCAACAATGACTTCACCTTTGGCAATGGCCTTGTCCATGATCTTCTCTATCACGGTCATAAAACGGGCACGACAGGCATTACTGAATGCTACCAT
>CAYXZY010000129.1:0-4728 GCA_964469685.1 uncultured Sulfurovum sp.
TTCTTTTTGTCTTGGTTCTTTTGTTTTTTGTCGTCTTTCTTTTTGTCGTTTTTCTTGTCTTTGTTCTGCTTCTTTTGCTCTTCTTCTTTTTTCTTTTGTTTTTTTGCAAGTTCCAGATTGAACTTTGTATCTGCATCTTCTTTTATTTTTAAAGCTTTTTCATAAGATTCTATGGCTTTGTCAAGTTCCTTTTTCTGGAAATAACTATTGCCGATATTGTGCAGCTTTCTGGCTTCATCAATCCCTTCTGCTTTTTTATAAGCCTCTATGGCTTCATCGTACTGCTTGTTTTTATACAAGGCATTCCCGATGTCATACTCTTTTTCTGCACTCTTTGCATCCAGACCTTTTAACAGTGCTGCAGACTTTCCATACTCTTTGGCTTCATATGCCTTCGTTGCTTTTTCAATGGTCTTAAAATCCGTAATACCGGCATGCAGCTGCATTGAAGAAAGCAATATAAACAGTACGATGCCGCCTAAAGTCAATGTATCTGTATGTTTCATCTTGTTCATACTTCTCTCCTTTGTGGCATAGAAGAAAATGCAATAAGCAATAGCAATAACCCCAGCCCAAGCGGGTAGTAAAAGTACTCTATACGTTCTTTGACCGTGACCGCGCCTTGTTGCTGGCTTTTGTATTTGCTGCGTATAGCATTTGCCAACTGCTGTATATCTTCTTTTCCGGTGCCGGCGATGACATATGCACCTCCTTGTTCCATGGCTGCCTTTCCTAAAGCATCATTTCGTTGCGATATGGCGATGGTGCCGTCTTTTTTCATGAAAGGTTTACCATTCTCATCCAGTACAGGTGCACCTTTTTGGGTGCCCACAAGTACCACATACAGATCGATGTTGTTGTCTTTGAGTATCTCAGTAAACCCTTCGATATCCTCTTTGTCTCCACCGTCACTGAAAAGTACCAAGATCTTGGGCTTCTTTTCCTCCAGCAAACTGCTAGCCAGTCTGCCCAGTGCCAAATAATCTGTTGACCCCATGTTGATATAAGAGTCATCCACCCCGTCGACCATCATCTTGAGGGTCTCCTTGTCTGAAGTAAAAGGGGCTAGGACAAAGGGGCTGTACGCAAATGCAAGCACCCCTATCTTGTCACTTGGCAGTGCATCAAAAAGTTGATTCATTTTCTTCTTTGCAAATTCCAAACGGTTAGGGTAGACATCTTTTGAGCGCATGGATCCGGAGATATCTAGTGCCGTGAGCAATGTCAACCCTTCTATCTCTACTTGTTTGTCGCCCTTTTCCACAACAGGACGGGCCATTGCAACGATCATTAAAAAAATGGCCAGGAACATTAAAATGTTACGTACCATCATGGGCATAGACTCATCAGCTGCACTGAGTCGCTTGAGTACCTTTTCATCAAAAACCCTTGAGAGCTTTTCTTTGTTCGTCGTGATCAGAAATGCAAAGATCGCAAAGGGGATGATAAGTGCCCAAAAAAACTGGGGATTTACAAACGTCATCTTACACTCCTCGACTGTTTCTAATATATATAAACAACAACAAACTCAAGATCGCCAAAAAAAGAGGATAGATATACAAGTATGTATGCTGTACTACTTTTTTATCGTCTATTTTTGTTGCTTCAAGTTTGTCTATCTCTTCATAGATCTTTTCCAGACTTGTGGCATCTCTTGCCCCATAAGCCTCTCCATGCCCGGCATCTGCCAATGCTTTTAGATAGGCACCATTGTAATCTCTCTGATCACCAATCCCTATGGTATAGAGTTTGATATCGCGCTTTTTCACCATATCCAGGACATCATTCAAGGGCACCTTGGACATATTGTCCACACCATCAGTAAGCAGAATGACTATTTTTGATTTTGCTTTGCTTTTGGTCAACAGGTTATAACTTTGTACAATGGCATCATTAATAGCAGTACGTTTTCCTGCTACACCCATTTGCTGCATTTGGGTGATATCTTTCAAAAACTTTTTCTCAAATGTCAAAGGTGATGCGATAAATGCAATATCGGCAAATGTCACCATACCGATACGGTCATTTTTACGCTTGTCTATGAAGTCACCTACCACCTCTTTGACCACATCAAATTTATTTTTCCATGGGTCATTTGGGTCAAAACCGCGTTGGCGCATAGAATCTGAGGAGTCTATGACAAGCACGATGTCTCTTCCTTCTTTTTTGGTGTTTGTGTAAGACTTTGTCATCACAGGAGACGCCAAAGCAATGACTGCTGAGACAATGCCTACCCATTTCAAAATATTGAACCAGGATGTACCCCTCTTGTCTTTGACCATCAAGGCCTTGACATGAGGGAAGTAGATCGCCCTGCTGCGTTCTTTACAAAACCTGGCACAGAGCACAAAAAGTAAGATAACTAACAGTAGTAAGGGGTATTCAAAACTAAATTGATTCATCTGCCACCTGCACATATAAGTTAAATTTATTTCGTGTATCCGGGTCTATGTCATTGACCGTCTTTTTATATTTGTACTGCTCCAGCATAGGCTCAAGCTGTGAGAACAACTCTTTGCGTCTCTCATCTGTAGCCAGCAACCTGGCATAGTGTGTGGCTTCATATGCAGACTTTTTTGTGTCGTTCCAGTCTATTTTCTTGAGTGCTTCAAGGTAGCCTTTTGCCAGATTCACTTTTCGTTTTTCCCAAAGTTTTTTAGCCACAAAGAACAAGACCGCCAGACCCAACAGAACACCAAAGGTGATCAGCCCCCAATACACATAATAGGAACTGTCAGGTATTTCCAGTAAGGGTTTAATGTCTTTTAGTTGTGCTGTCAGATTGTTTTCATTCATCGCATCTTCTTCATCAATTTTAATGTTGGTTCTTCATTGGTATAGACCTTTGCAAAACGTACACCTTGCTTTTTAAACTGCTTGTAGAGCTTTTCATCATTTTTATACAATGCTTTTTTATACTGCTTGAGTGTGCTGCTGTCTATGTCACCTTCATACGTCTGTTTTGTTTCCATATCTACAAGTTGCAAATACCCAAGTTCTTTAGGGTCTTCTTCAAACCTGTCACGTACAATGACCGCAAAGACATCATGCTTTTTCGCCAAGAGTTTCAGGTCAATATCGCCCACAAAATCTGACACTATGAAAAGCAATGCTTTTTTCTTCAGACGGCTGACCAAGGTATCTACCAACTGTGTATAGTCTGCTGGTTTGCCTAAAGGGTCAAATCCCGCAACATCATCAACGGCTTTATGTACCGAGAATAGCTTTTTGCTGGGCTTTGAAAGACCATACATCTTGTCTGCAAATATCATATGGGAGAACAGATCACTGTTCTTCACCGCCGAAAACCCAAGTGTGGCTACGACTTCAGCCATCACATCAGACTTCTGTCTGACCGTTCCAAAATATGTCGACCCTGAAAGTACAGAAACCACAACAACATTCAGTTCACGCTCTTCCTTGTAGACCTTTACAAAAGGTTTACCTAGCTTAGCCGTGGTTTTCCAGTCTATTTTACGAACATCATCTCCATAGACATATTCGCGCAGCTCAGCAAACTCGAACCCCTCACCTTGAAAAAGCGAAGCATTGTTACCAAGCATATCTCCATAGACCTGTTTTTTGGTCTTTAAAATGATTTTTTTTACCTGTTTGTTCATTTACACCTCATAGGGGTATCCCTTTGTGGGTACCCGTTATTTAAACATATGGGTAAGCTCATAGGCATTACCCCTACCCCATTTACGGAATCGGCACTGCCGCTAAAATTTTTTCAATGATCTCATCTGCAGTCACCTCTTCAGCCTGTGCCTCATAGGACAGGATAATACGGTGCCGCAGTATTTCTTTTGCAATGTACGCTATCTCCAGCGGAGAGACATAATCCTGCCCTTTAAGGTAGGCAATGGCGCGGCTAGCCTTGTACATATCTATACTCGCCCTTGGACTTGCACCAAATTCTATGTACCCTTCCAGCTCTTCAAGCCCATACGCCTTAGGGTCACGCGTAGCTGCTACCAACTCTATGATGTACGCTTCGACCTCTTCATCCATATGTACTTCAAGTGCTTCTTGACGGATCCTGTTGAGATCTTCTATGCTGGCTACCTGCTGTATCTCACCAAAGCTGTTATTGGCAACGCGACGGGCTATCTCGAGTTCTTCTTCTTTGGTATTGTACCCAACGACCAACTTCATCATAAACCTGTCCAGCTGTGCTTCAGGCAGCTCGTAGGCTCCCTCTTGTTCTACAGGGTTTTGGGTTGCCATGACCAAAAAAGGCAGATCGATCTTAAAGGTCTCATCTCCAATGGTCACCTGTCTCTCCTGCATCACTTCAAGCAAGGCTGACTGCACCTTTGCAGGTGCCCTGTTAATCTCATCTGCAAGCAGCAAGTTTGTAAAAACGGGCCCTTGCTTGATCTTGAAAGAGTTGTTGGAAGGATCATAGATCTCTGTACCTATGATATCTGAAGGAAGTAGGTCCGGAGTGAACTGTACACGTTTAAAGTTCAGACCCAATGTCTTTGCCAGAGCATTGACCGCAGTTGTTTTTGCCAGTCCAGGCACACCTTCAAGCAAAATGTGTCCCCGACACAGAAGTCCTGCAAGCAAGCCTTCGACCATTTTGTCTTGCCCTACAAGGACTTTCGCTATTTCTGTTTTAATGTTTTCTATGGTTTGACTCAAGTTCTTCTCCTGAATATTTAATAAGAGAAGTATACTTGAGTCTAGTTAACTGAAGTTTAATGCAGCAGGTAAGATCAA
>CAYXZY010000130.1:0-4722 GCA_964469685.1 uncultured Sulfurovum sp.
CTTTTTTGTCGACCACAATGACATTAATTTTCATCATGCGTATCCACTTCTTCTGCTAATTTTGATTTAATTTTCTGAGCCAGCTGATGTACGGACATCGCATAATAAGCACTATGGTTGTACCGGGTGATCACAAAAAAGTTTTTGGCACCAAACCATAATTCATCATACTTTTTACTATTGAGTTTTATGAGGCGTACTTTACCCTTATAGCCCCATTCGTCCCTAAGCTCTATGCCTTTAAGTTTCTTCGGGTCATAGGTTTTTTTATATCCGGTTTTGTATGCACTGAATCGCATACCCTCATATTTTACACGGGTGGCTACCGGTTCACCTCTGCGCCATCTGTTTTGTTTCAAATAGTTGGCCACAGAGGCGATGGCATCTCCCGGTTCCTGCAGTCTTATATAGCCGTCAGCATCATAGTCAACACCATAGGCCTCATAGTTGCTTGGCATGAATTGCCCAAGACCTATGGCACCGGCATACGATCCATACACATTTTTAGGATTGATCTTTTGTGTGTGGGTCAGGTGGATAAATGCTTTGAGCTGTTTTTTAAAAAATGTGTTTCTTCTGTTCTTTTCAAATGCCAGTGTGGTCAATGTGTCAAACACCGGATACTTTCCGACGTGACCTCCATAGACGGTTTCCACACCTATAATGGCTGCAATGTATTCCTGAGGCACACCAAATTTCTTTTCGGCATACGTAAAAACATCTTGATGTTTTTTGATAAATGCCACACCCTGTCTTACTCTGGATGGATTCACTTTTAATCTGCTGTATCTGTCCCAAGCACCGTATTTCGGATAGAGTTTTTTCAGTCTTGCTATTTGCTCGGGTGTACGTTTCTTCTTTACTTTTGGCAGAAATGCACGCAGCGCTTTTTCTTGCACTTCCACATCTCTAAAAAGCGATTCGAGCGTTTCTTTTTTTATAGTGAATGCAGTGGCAACTTCATGCATGAATGCCAAAGCACTCTCATTCTTTGTATAGTCTTTTGCTTCCAAAGCATAAAGGAACAAACACAAAAAGAGAAGAAAAAATTTCATACTGTCACCTACTTACCATACTGTTTAAATTATTGTATAGATGAAAATACTTTGATTCTCTTTATAGACTACTTAATTTAAAAGTTTTGCACTCTCACAACCTTCTGAAAGTCCCCCCGAACACGAAAGTTTATAATAATACAATGCATCATTTTTGCTCTGCTCTCTGCCTATTGCATTTTCATACATATTGCCCAGATTATAACATCCCAAAGCATCCCCCTTCTGACATGCTTTATAAAATGCTTTATAGGCTTTCTTGTAATCTTCATTCACCCCTTGCCCGGTGATATATACTGTACCCAGTGTCGCACAGGATTTGGCATCATTGGCATCACATCCTATGGTAAGAAATTTTATGGCTTTTGTGATGTTTTGATCTACACCCTTGCCCTGATAATACAAATGTCCCAATGCACCACAACCTTTTGTAAATGTATCTTTGCAGGTATGGCTGAACAATTTGAATGCCATACTATTGTTTCGCGCAATTCCGCTGCCGTCAAGATAGAGTTTGCCCAACGCATAGCAGGATTCCAAAGTCGTGGCATTGCTCTTTTCACACCCTTTGGTGTAGGCATCTTTCGCTTTTGAGATACTTTTTTCGGTGCCTATACCTTTTTTATACATATTTCCGAGCACATAACACTTTTCACCATCACCGTTTTGGCAGGCACTTTTGGTACTTTCAAATTGTGAAGGCAATACTGCTGTAAGTGCAGTGTTGCGGTCAAGTTTTGGTGTTTCAGCAGCCTTATTTGATCTTTCTGCATCTGGAGATTGCAGTTTATCATATTCGCGACATGCATCTTTATTGTTTGCTTCACATCCTTTTTTAAATGCAATACCTGCTTTAAATTCACTGATCTGCGTACCTATACCTTCCATGTACATACGTCCCAACTGATAACACTTTTTGCCATTACCCTTGTCACATGCAAGTTTTGAACTTTGAAATTTTTCAGGGCTCAACGATGACATAATGCAGCCTTGCAGAAGGAATAGCATGACTGATCCGACCAAATATACTATGATTTTTTTCATTTTTCTTTCTCCATAAATCTAAACTACCTGTATTTTAACATAAAATACTTCCACGTCATTTTCTCAATAAAAAACAGTTGATGACCTGACAGGTATTTTTGCCCTTATTGGTATTTTTACATTGTTGTATCGCTAAACGCCGGGCTGTGTCTTTACTTTCATTCCTGGCACTGACCTTGGCTGTACCGATGGCTTTGGCACTGCAGAGCCAAATATGCTTTGTGTCACTACCCTGACTAACCGCTCTGGCTTTTTCTTTCTGAATGGCTGTTTTTTGCTTATCTGCCTGGACTTTCTTTCTTTTCACGGCTTGTTTTTTACTTTTTCTTTTTTCTTTTTTATTTGTCTTGAGACTCTTTTTGGGTACCGTGGATCGCTTTTTCTTCACAACTTTCTTTTGAAGTTTTTTGACAGGTTTGGGTTGAATATTTTTTTGCTCTTTAGATAGTATCGTTTGATTCCTGTCTTGACCTTCTTCCACGTTAGCATCCAACTTGGTACTCTTTGTTGTTTCAAGCAGTTGCTTTTTCTTATTGGTTTCTTCTTGCAGCTTATTGACAGAAAGCGTATCTTCATTGATCTGGATTTGGGGAACTTCAGTATGATTCCCCTCCCGGTCTTGATTCACTTTATTTTCTGTACCAATAGTACTGTTTGGAGCGCTTTGTTTATGTATTTTTTCCAATGCATAGGTCTGGGTGATGGCCTTCGCATGCTGCAGGGTAAATGGCTGGGTTTTGTATGTTTTAAAACCCTCTTTTTCAAAGACCATATAAAAAGTTTTTCCTGCAGGGAGAACAGCCTCATACATGCCCTCTTTAAATGTCATTTCCGTATCCAATTTCTTGTCATTTTTGGCTTCATAGACTTGAATGCGAACCTTTTCCTCAAGTCCGTTAAGATACAGTTTTCCTTTTCCCAAGATAGGCACAAAAGTCTGCGCAGGAAATGCCTGTAGTTCCTTAAATGTTCTTTTTGCATCCAGGGTCTGATAGTATGGATTTTCGATGCTTATGTTATAGGTATGATCCCTGCTTGCCATAAACTGATGGCCATCCAGTTCTTTTCCATTCACCTTTAACGTTGTCTTGCCAATGTCAACGGGGAGCGCCACAGTGATGTCCACCTTTATGTCTGTATTTTCCTCCAGAGAAGACGCCTGAGTTGAAAGCGTGGAACCTACAGGACTGCTGCCATGTACACTCTTTTTCTCACTACTTTTCTTTACATACACATCAGTACCTGTCTGGTTCTTGTCCATCCCTACAGGGCTCTTGGTGTTGTCTTGCATACTGTTTTGTGTGTTTTTCTGGCTGATGGATGGCACATCTGATCCATCCTCAGGTTTCACTTTTGCATCCTCCGAAGCGGCATCCAATGCACTATCCATTTTGGGGTTTGATGCCATTGCATACGCTTGTGTATGCTTGCTTGCATTGTCGTCTTTAACAAGCACTTGTCTTGTATCATCCGTCTGTGAAGCAGAATTTTCCTCCGTGGTGTTACCGCTAAAATACACAAACATCACCATAACAAGGGCCATCACTCCCAATAGTGAAAGCATTGTTTTCTTGCCCATTCCCAACATGAACAAGCCTCTTGGTTCTATGCCCAAAATCGCATTTTTAAAGTCTTTGACTGACCCGAATCTATCTTTTTTTGAAAAGCTTAAGGCTTTATCGATAGCTTGAAGCAAAGAGGGCTCATAGCCTACTGAATAGACATTCTCAACGATCGAAACATAAGGGTCATCTTCTTTGTTGACCACCATAGACTTAATACGCTCATAGGCTGTTGGGGGATACGAATTGGTGATCATATGAAAAAGCAGGACACCCAAAGCATAGACATCACAGGTTTTATCTATCTTCTGAGAACTTTCATGACTTATCAATTCAGGCGATGCATACAATGGGGTATATGCAGCACAGTACTCTTCTTTGTCTTCATCATAAAACATCACAGTGGTTTTTAGATCCAAAAGCACAGACCCAACATCTTTTTTCAGTAAGATATTCGCAGGTTTGATATTGAGATTCACTATGCCCTGGGCGTGGATATGTTCAACCGCGTCAAACAATGGGTAGATGACCGTTTGAAACATTTCATCTGTCAGTTTGGGATTGACTTTCTTTCTTATGTTTTCCAAATACGACTCAAGCACTGTCCCTTCTTCATAAGAGGCAATCATGTATTCCGTATTATTCACATTGCTTAGAAAATCTTTTAGCACTACACTGTTTGGATGATTCTGTACCGATAATTTTCTGAGATTTTCAGCTTCACCCCTGAAAATCTTCCTAAGAAAATTGAAATTTTGCAATGACTCGGCACTCAATGCAGCCTTAATGAGCATTTGGCCCTGAGAGCCCCTGACCACACATTCCAGTGGAAAAAATTCTTTGAGAAGGTAAAGTGTTTTATCTGCATCCTCAACAAGATACTCAAAACCGAACATACTTGTATTGACTCTGTTGAGTATCCTGTATTTGCCTAAAAAAGTTGAACCGGTTTCGAGTGCGAACGTTTCAAACTCTTCCTTTTTGGCCTCTGAAAATGTTGCATCATGACCGTTAAGACAAACATAATTTGTCGTTAAATCGTTGTCAAACGAAGTATTTTG
>CAYXZY010000131.1:0-4697 GCA_964469685.1 uncultured Sulfurovum sp.
ATGAGTGACAGGTTAATGTTTGAATATTCCAGAGCTGCCATGCATCTAGAGCAACGTAGAGGTGTTGACTACATTCAGCAGATGATGAACTGGATCTATACCAAAGAGTTTGATGCAACCCCATTGCACAAAGCAATACTTGATATGCAACCGCGCTACATCATAGATACGAATCGTGACAGTAAACTGCAAGAGCTTTTGGCCTACGAACAACACAGTGTTATCATAGGAAAATCCCGTATCCTTGACAATGATTATCGCTTTGAAATCTATGAATGGGATTTGGAGAACAAAAAATATTTTCAAGTTGAAGAGGCTGCACTAGATGATGCAAAGAAGATACTCTTTAAGCCTATGGGATCAACGCTGCCTGAACCAAGTTTTGTGATTTCGGATGCAGATTATGTTGACTGGCTTACAGAAGCCATGGGTGGCTATGCCGTACCTACAGTTCTTAAAAGCTACAGAAAAGCAAAAAAATATCTTTTTTTAGGTACTGCATTTGACAGGGATACTGACAGAATGGTGGCCAATGAACTCACGATGGATCTTGAAGGCGGTTACTTTGTAAACGATAAACCGCTTAGCAAAAAAGAGGCGAAATTCATCCAGAAACACAATCTTGAACTCATAGAGATGTCATTGGAAGAATTTACAAAAGAATTTATATAAAGGAGCGAACATGCCATACATTCCAACGGTCAAAGACCGATCACCAAGAGGAGAGAGATACTTTGATCTCTTCTCTAAACTTATGGGAGACAGGGTCATAGTCATCACGGAACCCATAGATGATCATATGATGGGGATTCTTATTTCCCAGATGCTCTATCTTGAGGCAGAAGATTCAGAAGAGCCGATACATATGTATATTAGTTCGCCCGGAGGGTCGGTCATGGCCGGACTTGCCATACTGGATACGATGCAATTGATCTCTGCTCCGGTATATACCTACGGTATGGGTCTTGTTGCATCTATGGCTGCGGTATTGTTCACCTGTGGAGAGCCGGGGCATCGATACATTCTTCCTAATGCGGAAGTGATGATCCATCAACCTTTAGGCGGTACTTCCGGACAGGCAAGTGACATAGAGATACAAGCAAACCATATCATAAGCTTAAAGAAACGCCTGTATAAAATCTTATCTACCGCTACAGGAAAACCGGTAAGGACTATAGAAAAAGAGAGTGACAGGGACAATTACTTCATGGCTTCAGAATCCATAAAATTTGGTCTTGCAGACAAAATACTTACAAAAATTACCCCAAAGGATCTTTCATGAGTCAAGAAAAAACATGTTCATTCTGTGGCAGAAAACAGAGTGAAGTAAAAAAAATGTTCTCGTCAGAGAAAACAAATATTTGCAATGAATGTGTCACGACCTGTTCATCTATCTTACAAAAAGAAGTTCGCTATGAACAACAGCAAAATATGCAGGCACAACTTCCAAAACCCATGAAGATCGTCGATCTTTTAGACAAACATATCATTGGTCAAGAAGAAGCAAAACAGGTACTTGCAGTAGCGCTCTACAACCACTACAAACGTATTGAAAACCCCATCTACAATAATGTAGAACTTGAAAAAAGCAATATCTTGCTGCTTGGTCCAACAGGAAGCGGAAAAACACTTCTTGCCAAATCGCTGGCAAAAACCATGAATGTGCCCTTTGCCATTGCTGATGCCACAGCATTAACTGAAGCTGGTTATGTTGGGGAAGATGTAGAGAGTATCCTCTCGCGTTTACTGGCTGCAGCCAATTATGATGTAGAGCTTGCTCAAAGAGGCATTGTTTATATTGACGAGATAGACAAGATCGCCAGAAAAGCAGAAAGTTCTACTATGGGCAGAGATGTCTCCGGTGAAGGGGTACAACAAGGTCTGCTTAAGATCCTAGAAGGTGCTGAGGTCTATGTGCCTGTGAAGGGAAGCAGGAAAAATTCTACCACCGAGACCGTACTCTTTGATACCAAACATGTACTTTTTGTCTGTGGGGGTGCTTTTGTCGGACTTGTTCCTGATAAACACACAAAAAAGACAAACAAGGTCGGCTTTGGAGCCGTACAAAAACTGGAGACAATAGAACACAAAATTGATCAAAAGGCTCTGGTGCATTATGGGATCATCCCTGAATTCATAGGCAGGATCCCGGTCATTGCCCAACTCAAAGAGTTGACCAAATCACAGATGATACAAATACTCCAAGAACCTGACAATGCACTTATCAAGCAATTTCAGGTACTTTTTGAAATGGATGGCATTGAACTTGAGTTTGAACCTGCTGCACTTGATGCAATAGCACAAAAAGCCATTGACAAGGGTGTAGGTGCCCGTGGTTTACGCGGTATCATAGAAGAATCCATGCTTCCTCTTCAATACAGTTGCCCCTCAAAAGAAGGGTTGGAAAAATGTATTATCACAGAATCGGTCATCAGTGACCCGAACCAAGATCCTATCTACACATATAAAAAAGAACAGGAGTAAAATATGAAAGTATATTTAGATAACAATGCAACAACAAAAATTGATCCGATGGTCACTATGAAAATGCAACCATTTTTAGGTGAATTTTACGGAAACCCCAACTCACTGCATCAATACGGTATGGAGGTTCGCCCACACTTGAATGAGGCACTGGGATACATGTATGATGCCCTAAATGTTCCTGATGAGGATGACATTCTTGTCACTTCCTGTGCGACAGAAAGCAACAATACGGTACTTAAAGGTATCTACTTCAAACATATTCTCAAAAACCCTGAAAAAAACCATATTGTTACAACTTCAGTTGAGCACCCTTGTATCCTTGATACCTTACATTTTTTAAGTGAAAATGATCTGGTAGAAGTGACCTATGTCGATGTAGACGAGAATGGTGGTATCAATGCAGAAGATATTAAGTCAGCTGTCAAAGACAACACCCTACTCATCACTATGATGTGGGCAAATAATGAAACGGGAATGATCTTTCCGGTCGAAGAGATAAGTGCCTTTGCGAAAGAAAAGGACATACTCTTTCATACGGATGCCGTTCAGGCTATTGGGAAAATCCCGGTTGATCTAAGTAAAATCGATGTAGATTATCTTACATTCTCTGCGCATAAATTTCATGGTCCCAAAGGCATAGGTGGTCTTTATGTCAAAAAAGGCAAAGAACTTCCAAATCTACTACATGGTGGAGAACAAATGGGTGGAAAACGAGCAGGTACACTCAATGTCGCATCCATCGTAGGTATGGGTTTGGCAATGAAACAGGCTGCCAACCATGTAGAAAAAATGAATACTGATGTAAGACAATTACGTGATAAACTTGAAGACGCACTTGCGTTGATTCCAGATACAATTATTGTAGGGCCTAGAGAAAAACGTACACCCAATACCATCCTGATCTCCCTTAAAGGCATAGAAGGTGAAGCAATGTTATGGGATCTGAACAAAAAAGGCATAGCTGCATCCACCGGAAGTGCATGTGCCTCAGAATCACTAGAGGCAAACCCGGTAATGAGTGCCATTGGGGAGGATCCTGAACTTGCACATACTGCGATGAGACTATCGCTGTCAAGGTTCACTACCGAAGATGAGATCAACTACACAATAGATGCCTTTACGAAAGCTGCAGAACGCTTGCGTGCGATTTCGTCTACCTATGCGTACACCAATGAAGCAGGCTAGGCTCAAAGGGGACAGGGAATGACCTATATCATCGATATTTTAACCCAGGAAAAGAAAAAACACTCTTTTCGTATCGATGCAAAAAATGAAGAGGAAGCAAAAGAGCGACTCATGCTCAGACTGCCGCCAAACAAAAGAGAGAATGTTGAAATTGTATCCATAAAATTGGATATGAGTACGGTCAACATGCATGACCCCTATGGTACTTTTGGCGAGGAGTAGCATACTTTTTCCACCATAGAACTGTTCTTGCATATTCAAAACCATATCATACTAGGAGTATACACAATGTCAAACATACAAAATTTTATCTACGAAAACAATCTACAGTGGCAGGCATCATTTAATGACAAAACAAACAACTGCGAGTATGGATACAGGGGCTCCCTGATCATTACGCCAGGCAAAATACTCTCTGCAAATAAACAATTGCCTCCCAAAGCCACTGCTACACAAGTAATCCTTGCAACAAGTTCAGATAAGATTGATTTTATTGCCTGTGAGCTTGAAACACTTGATTTTTTTGAGCCTTTTGTAGAAAAATACAAAGACGTGCTCTCGCCTGATGGTCTGTATATTCTTTTTGTTACAGATCTTGATGCTGACGGGAAAATAGAATATGAAGGGTTCACCTTCAATATGTTCGCACTAGATGAAAGTTCGGTATGGAATGAACTGTTAGACCATGCTGACCTTTCAAAAGGAGACCTAAAAAAACTCTCACCGGCAGAAAAGATCGATGAAGTGTACAATGAGATTAAAAGTACGGCACTTAGAATTAGTGAAAAGAGTTATGAAGAGATCAAAGCATTACAAAGTAATGACGGAAAAGTCCTGTTTGGAGCAGTGTAGTTCCTGCTCAGAATACCTCTTACATAAAAGTTCCAGACTATAGGAGCCTTTTTCTGATTGAAGCCTTAAAAGCTTTCATCTTAGGGCGAGTAAGATAGTCCATGCCTGATTCTCTCAGAGGCTTAATGGCTGCAAATATCTTCGCTGAAGGTTTTTCCCGCCCCTGACGAATC
>CAYXZY010000132.1:0-4691 GCA_964469685.1 uncultured Sulfurovum sp.
AACTGCAGTCCAGACCTTTCTTTAATATACTCGAGGATCTTCTCATAGCTCCAGACATGTCTTCCGGGTCTCTTGCTGTACAGTGCGCCCACAGTATCTGCCAATGCGACGATACGTGAAGCGATATTGATCTCCTCTGCTTTGAGTCTTGAAGGGTATCCTCCTCCATTCCACCACTCATGATGCTCTTTGGAGACAAGTGCTCCCAGGTCTGTAGAAGCAAACCCCCTGTCCACCAGAATGTCATACCCGAAGAGTGGATGTTCTTTGATGACCACAAATTCTTCATAACTAAGTTTGTCTTCTTTTTCGTAGATCTCGCTGGCGATAGTGATATTTCCAATATCGTAGATCTTTGCAGCCTTTTCAAGTACCTCGCAATATTCACTGCCCAAACCCAATGACTGTCCCAAAACCTTACTGATCTGAGAAGTTTGGCGGACCTGATTGGCATCTTTACCGTGATTGATGAGTTCTGAAGTGAGAAATTCTATCGTTTCATTTTCCAGATCGATCTTTTTGTCATCGAGTTCACTGACCCTGGACAGTTTTAACATGAGTGACTCCTGATTTTCCATTCTGAGTATATCATTTGCATTTTTATTCGCTTGTATCGTCATTGTTCTTTCCTTGCAATTATTGGTAAATTGTTTTGAAAAAGAAAGATAAACCTCTTACATTTTAAGAGGTGCATCTATTGGTAACCTGGCAATCTTGTCCAAAGACCCAAGGCTTTCCGTCCTTACTTCACAGCAAGTTTGGCTTTTTCAATATTTTGTACAATCAAACTATAACCGAAAAATGTCAAAAAAATGTCAAACCATTATCTTTATTTTGCTAAACTGTACTCAAATTACAACAAACATAGTATAAAAAGAGATGTTATGCGTATTGACCTACACAACCACACCACACGCTGCAACCATGCCGAGGGTACCATAGATGAGTATATTGTAAAGGCTATTGAGCTTGGTATTGACATTTATGGGTTTTCAGAACATGCCCCTATGGATTTTGATCCGGAGTACCGTTTGTCTTTTGATGAAATGCAACACTACACCCAAGATGTGCTTCAGGCCAAAGAAAAATACAAAGAAGACATAGACATTCTACTGGGCTATGAAGTCGATTGGCTTCAGGGGCACATGAGCCAGGAAGTACTCAGTGCAGAGGTAGACTACCTCATCGGTTCAGTACACTTCATTGACAAATGGAGTTTTGACAACCCCGAATTCATAGGCGGATGGAAAGACAAAGATATCGATGACATATGGAAAGCCTACTTTGAAGCGACAGAAGCCATGGCAAAGTCAGGGAAATTTGATGTTGTTGGGCATCTGGATCTTATCAAGGTCTTTAAGTTCATGCCTACAAAAGATGTCAGACTGCTTGCCAAAGATTCCCTTCAAGCCATCAAAGATGCCCATATGGTACTGGAGATCAACACCGCAGGACTGCGCAAGCCCGTGGGCGAGATGTACCCTTCACGCGAACTGCTTGAAGAAGCATACAGTATGGACATACCCATCACTTTTTCTTCAGATGCGCATGCAGTCGAACAGGTGGGTTACGGGTATGATCTGGCCACCGCACTGGCAAGAGACATAGGGTACACTCAGGCAGTCACATTTAAAGGCAGGGACAAGCAGTTGATCAATTTTTAAACAGTCTAATGAATTGCAAAAAAACCTAAAATTATCAATTGCTTAATTTTTGCACACCCTTTTAGAACATATTTATTTTGAGAATGGCTATAATGTACCGATAAATCAATTACAGGAGTTACAACATGGGTAAATTTGTTACCGGAACAGATGAGTTTTTTAAATATTGTGAAGAGAATGAGGTAGAGTTTGTAGACTTTAGGTTTACAGACATTAAAGGGGCGTGGCATCATATCAGTTACAGAATGAGTGCTGTAAGCGCTGAGCAACTTGAAGGTGGTCTTCCGTTTGATGGTTCCTCTATAGAAAACTGGCAGCCTATCAACGAATCAGACATGCTTCTTAAACCGGATGTTGATTCTGCATTCCTGGATCCATTCACTGCTGACAGTACCGTATGTGTGATTTGTGATGTCTATGACATCTACAAAAATGAACTTTACGCAAAATGTCCAAGATCTATCGCTAAAAAAGCATTGAAAGCATTGGATGATGCAGGTGTGGCAGATGCGGCATACTTTGGTCCGGAAAATGAATTTTTCATCTTTGATGATGTGAAGATCGTTGACAATGACAACCACCAATCTTTTAAAGTGGAGACTGACGAAGGCCATTGGGCAGATGATGCTGATTATGGTGAAGCGGGGAACATGGGACACCGTCCAAGAATCAAAGGTGGGTACTTCCCTGTTATGCCAACAGACACGGGTGTTGACCTTAGAGCTGAAATGATGATGTTGCTTGAAGAGGTAGGTCTTGAAGTAATGCTTGGACACCACGAAGTGGCTCAAGGACAACATGAGATCGGTATAGTCTTCTCTGACATTATCACAGCAGCCGATAACGTACAAAAGTACAAATACGTGGTAAAAATGGTGGCACACCTTAACGGAAAAACAGCAACATTTATGCCAAAACCGATCTATAATGATAACGGAAACGGTATGCATGTACACCAATCACTTTGGAAAGACGGTGTAAACCTCTTTTATGAAGAAGGTGCTTATGCAAATCTTTCCAAAACAGCACTTGACTACCTCTCAGGAATCTTTGCACACAAAGAGGCAGTAGCAGCCTTCACAAACCCAAGTACGAATTCATTTAAGAGACTGCTCCCGGGATTTGAAGCACCGCGTATCTTGACTTATTCTAGCCAAAACCGTTCAGCTGCCTGTCGTATCCCGTATGGTGCAGGTGAAAAAGCCGTCAGAATCGAGACAAGATTCCCAGACTCAACTTCATGCCCCTACCTTGCCTTTGCCGTACTCATGACAGCAGGTCTTGATGGTATCAAAAAAGGTGGATATGACCTTGTTGGGCCATTCAACGAAGACTTGTTTGAGCTTACTCGTGATGAACTCAAAGAGAGAAAGATCCCAGAGCTTCCAAATTCATTTAGGGATGCATTGGAAGGACTTGAAAAAGACCATGATTTCCTTGCACCGATCATGAGCCCTGAATATGTTCAGGAATATGTTGACTATATGTTCGACAGACACGTTATACCTGTAGAAGGCCGCCCAACAGCACACGAATACATCACCACGTATTCTTGCTAAATCTTAGGTTCCATATCTTCTGATATGGAACACACTCCCACACTATTTTTAAACGTTTTATCTACAACTTTTACAAGCCATTTTTTAGACTTTCTTGAGCTATAGTTCTTTACTTAAATGAACCTAGAGAACACAAAGACGGGAAGCTATTGTTTTCCCTCGTTGTGTTCATCTTTGGCATCAAATTCTTCTTCTTCTTTTTCAAATTTCTTTGAGAAACCACCTACATCAAGCCAAAGAATGGCAACGACCCCTATAACAACACCGATCCCTATATAAACAAACTCCATAACTATCCTTTTTTTTGATCTATAAACCTTTTTGTTTGAAAGTATTCATTTAAGGTTATATTTTATTATAACATGAATTTGTCTACATGTGTCAAAAAAAATTTACTTTTTGAAAATACTTTTCTCTTCCTCTTTTTTAAAAAAAGTAAAATACATCCAAAGTGTTGTGCCATAGACAAAAATGGACATCATGACCACCCCGGTTGTCACGACTTCAAAAAATTCTTTATGCGCAAAATCTGAGGGTATCATATGTACCAGGATGATGGACAACGCACCTTTCATACCAGAGAATGTCAAGATAAACCACCCCTCTTTCCCTATGGGCGCTATCTGCTTCACTTTGTCACCTATGAATGCAAACTTCGCCATAGAGACAGCCCGGATCAGTGTGGTGATACCGAACATGATGAGTATTTCTGTTTTATATGCCCAAAGCTTTTCCATACTGACCATCTCTGCCAAAATAAAAAAGATCATCACTGCTGCAATATATCCGAACTCTTTGGCCATTTCATAGATATACTCCAATCTCTCTTTGGTAGTGGTATGAATATCACTCAGGCGCAATGTACGCAAAAAGCTCTTCTCTTTTTTTGCTTCCTCGTCTTCGTGGGACTGTATGTCCATATCTATCCAGGCTTTGGTGGTGATAATGGCAGTAATAAGTGTGAGTATCCCCGATACGTGCATCTGTTCTGCAAGCACGTACGCAATGTACGCTTCGACAACAAAAGCAAAAAATTCACTTCTTTTGTCTGAAAAAAGTTTCATCAGCATATAGAACACAAAACCGATAGTCACACCCAGTCCCATGCTGACTGCAAAGACACGAAGGGCATCAAACAGTGCAATACCTGCTTCTATCTGTCCATTCATCATCCAGGGCAAACCTATGAAGAAAAAAGCGATGACAGCTGTGGCGTCATTGCCCAAAGATTCACCTTCTATAAGTACTTTGATCTGATGGCTGATGCCTTTAAACCTGGAAAGTATGGACTGTACACTGACGGCATCTGTAGCCATATTGATAGCAAACAAAGAGACATAGGCACCTATGCTTAACTTCTCAAATACCCCCAGATAGTACATACTGGAACCAACGGCAATAGAGAGTGTTACGGCTACCACAGCAAGGTAAAAAATATCCCAAGCATATTTTTTGATGTCGGTAAAAT
>CAYXZY010000133.1:0-4668 GCA_964469685.1 uncultured Sulfurovum sp.
AAAAATGCCACACCCTCGTTACGCTCTATGGCTTTGAGTGCCATATTGAGCACCAGGGCAGTTTTCCCCATTGCGGGCCTTGCCGCGATGATAACCAGATCCCCTTTACCAAAACCCGAGGTTCTGTCATTGAGGTTTTTAAAGCCTGTATCTGTACCGATGAGCTTAGAGTTACCCAGTGCTTTCAGACGGTTGATCTCATCCATCATGGCCAGCGTGATCTCTTTGGATTCTCTAAAGTCCTCATTGGTATTGTTCTGCGTGATCTCGTAGAGTTTTTTCTCTACAAGGTTCATCACCTCTTCAGCAGGAAGATCATCTTCAATGGTGACTTTTTTGATCTCCGTAGCCAGTGTGGCCAGTGCTCGCTTACTGGACTTGGCCTTGATCTCAGCAAGGTATGCCGCAGTATTTGAGATAGGGTTGGCAGAGAGCAGGTCGAGCATCGCTACTTCATCAAATTTTCCCATACCTACCAGTTTGGAACGTAGAAACTCTTCATCTAAAGGCTTTTCTTCACGGCTAAGCTCTTCCATTGCTGCAAAGACATGCTGGTGAAAGGGCAGGTAGAAGTCGTGGCTCATGAGTTTTGCAGCGATCTCCTCGTAGGTCTCAGGATCAAAAATGATCGCAGAGAGCACTGCACGCTCGATATTGAGGTTGTACATATTTTCCATCAAAACGCCTTGAAAGGTTTTAGGTAGGAGGTAGGAGGTAGGAGGTAGGAGTGATGGAGAATAAACTCCGTTTGTATTTTATTTATATTGTTCATAATTTGTTACCTATCTATCCATATTTTATCGAATAAAGTATTGCAAAACAATACATACCTCAACGCCTACTTCCTCTTTGCTGCCTACTACTTATGTTCGTCTGCGAACTTCTCTACTTCAGCTACAAATCTATCAACCAACTGCTCTTCAGGTAGCCTCGCTACCACTTCGCCTTTGAGCATCACTAGACCCGAGCCTTTACCGTAGGCTATGGCCACATCTGCATGCTGGGCTTCACCTATGGCATTGACCACACAGCCCATCACAGAAACGTCCATCGGTGTTTTGATGTGTGCTGTACGCTTCTCCACTTCTGCCACGGCAGTAACAAGGTCAGCTTCTATCCGCCCGCAGGTAGGACACGAAATGATGTTCAGTCCCTCTTTGATGCGCCCTGAGTCTTTAAGTATGGCTTTACCTACTTTGATCTCCTCTTCAAGCTCTCCGGTAATGGAGACACGCATGGTGTCGCCTATGCCATCCAGCAGCAATGCACCCAAACCTATGGAAGATTTGATGGTTGCATGAAAGATCGTCCCTGCTTCTGTGACCCCCAAGTGAAAAGGGTAGTCATTTTTAGGGCGTAACATTCTGTATGCATCTACGGTTCTGTCCACATCTGAAGCTTTGAGTGAGACTTTAATGTCTGTGAACCCAAGGTCTTCAAGGAACTTGATGTTATATTCTGCAGAGGCTACCATACCCTCTGCTGTCGCACCATACTTCTGGTCAAACTCTTTTTCAAGGCTTCCTGCATTGACCCCTATGCGTATGGGAAGGTTGCGTTCCTGACATGCTTTTACTACTTCCTTGATGCGGTTCTTTTCACCAATATTTCCAGGGTTCAGGCGGATACAGTCCACCCATTTGGCTGCCTCAAGCGCAAGTTTGTAGTTGAAGTGTATATCGGCAATAAGCGGCAAAGATATCTGCTCTTTGATGGCCTTGAGCGCCAAAGCATCTTCCATTTCAGGCACAGCCACACGCACCAGGTCAGCCCCTGCAAAATGCAGACGGTTTATCTGCTCTACAGTGGCAGCTACATTATGCGTATCTGAGTAGGTCATAGACTGTACTGAGATAGGTGCATCCCCGCCTACTGCTACGTCACCGACATATATTTTTTTGGTTTTTACGCGTTCTTTCACTTTAGACCTTCATGAATAATTGTCTTATTCTATCGAAAATTATTTAATGCGTGGGAATTGTATTTTCTTGTATTCATATTTTTGGTCTTGTCGCAGGACAACACCCTACGACTATCTGAATTTTCACGTAGGGTGGATTCACCCACCGTCACCATACTATTTAGATACCAATCAATGGTGGGTAAACCCACCCTACGCGAAATTCGTTACGAAAATTCCACAGGATCCATATCAATTTCAATTTCCCTACAATCCACAGCATGCAACGCTTTTAAAAGAGGTACCCTGTTTTTAGCTCTAAGTAAAATATTAAATCTATATTTATTCGCGATCCTCTCTACCGGAGCTTTACCCGAACCTACCACTTCCACCTCTTTAAAAGCTTTGAGTTTTGTCACGGTATCCAGGGTGATCTTGGCTGCCTTGGCTTCGTCTTTATGCGCAATGAGTACACGTGCAAGTGAGACAAAAGGCGGATAGTCCGCCATCTCCAAAAAGGCTAACTCATCTTTGATGAAAAGCTCATAGTCAGCCAGATACGTTTTAAAAAAATCCGCATCCCCAGTCTGCACAATGACTTGTGCTTCTTGACTCCGGCCGCTACGTCCTGCTATCTGAAACAGCAAAGACATCGCACGTTCTCTGGCTCTGTAGTCTGCAAGCCCCAAGATGTAGTCCAGTCCCATAATGACAGAGAGAGTGATGTTTGCATAGTCATGGCCTTTACTTAACATCTGGGTTCCAAGCAATACATCACTCTCTCCGCTCTCAAAACGCGTGAGTGCCTCTTTAAGCTTCTTGGCCGTAGTGATGCTGTCCTTGTCAAACTGCTCTACCTTGATGCCCTCTATGGCTGTACTGATGAGCTCTATGGCCTCTTGCGTTCCCATTCTCTCAGATGTCAAGGGGGTATGCCCGCACTGTGTACAGGTATCGACAATGGCTTCTGTGAAGTTACAGTAGTGACATTTCAGGTGTTTTTTGTTTCTATGCAAGGCCATGCCTACAGAACAGTAGGGGCACAGATGTGTTTTACCGCAGGCTTGGCAGTAGAGGTATTTGAAGTTCCCTCGCGTGGGCAGAAAGAGTAATGACTGTGCCTTTGCATGGAAATTCTGGTCTATCTTCTTTAACATACTCTGATCTATGCTGTTTCCTGTGACAAAGGTGTAGTGTTTTTTTGCTTCTATAAAAGGTTTGTCCAATTTGACAACATCATACTTATGGTACGAACTCATAGAGGGTGTCGCAGATGCCAACAGCACTTTGGCACCAAGCTTCGCACCCATGAGCACTGCCACATCACGCGCATGGTAACGTGGTCTTGTCATGGCTTTGTAGCTGTCATCATGCTCTTCATCCACCACGATGAGCCCAAGGTTTGACAGCGGCACAAAAAGTGCAGACCTGGCACCCGCCACAATGCGAACTCTCCCCTCTTCTATGCCTTGCAAAATAGACTCTTTTTTCTTCTTGGTCAACTTGGAGTGCCACATCGCCACAGCATCCCCAAAATAGACCTTCAACCGTTTTTCCATCTGAGGTGTCAGCGAGATCTCCGGCATAAGAAAGATGGAGGTTCTACCCTCCTCCAACATTTTGGCAAAAAGGCTTATAAATATCTCTGTTTTTCCTGAGCCTGTGACACCAAAAAGTAATGATTTGTCTTTTTTTAGGAGTTGGTCATAGGCTTTTTGTTGGATGGGCGTTAATGTAGGTCGGGTTGCCCTCATCCCGACATTTTCAATATGCATATCAGATACTTCTTTTTGCAAATTATTGTCGGGATGAGGACAACCCGACCTACGATATGGCAAAAAAAGCGAAATCGCTTCTGAAAAAGAAGAAAAATAATACTCAGAAATGAACTTGGCGATGTCCATTTGTTCAAGACTATAATACCACTCAGAAACAGAATCTATCGCTGTTGTTTCAAAATCCGGCTGAGAGATTTCTTCGATAACAATGGCTTCCTTAATAGTCGTTTGCAAAGGTACAGAAACCACTGTGCCGCTAGTGATGTTTTCTAGGGAATGGTAAGTCAAGCTTGGGGCTGATGACCTAAGCAATGCAATTTCATAATATTTCAATCTTATACTCTATCTGCCAACATATCAGGATCTCTTTTGGTATGAAATATTGCCAGTATCATAATCATGTCTTGATATTGTTCATACAACACAATATAGGGAAATTTTTCTACGATGACTTTCTGTACAACATGATTTTCATAAGGATATAAATGTGTAAACTTTTCTATTTTGTCAAATGTAAGTTCTAAATATTTTAAAAAAGTTGCTTCTAATTTCTCATCTATTGCAGAATAATAATTTAGTGCATCTATTAAATCTTCTTCAGCTTTTGGATGAAGTTTGAGCATCATTGACTTATCTCTTTAATCCGGCTTTTACCTCATCCCATGTTCTGCCTATAGAAGGATTTTCATGAAAAGACTCCAGACGTAAACTGAGTTCTTTTTTCTGCCCTCCACTCAGTTCATAGTCACTTTGATTTTGCGTAAATCCTTTAAGATTGTTGTCTGCAATGAACTTCAAAGTATTAAGTATCTCTTCTTTGGAATTATTAAAAAATTGTTCTATTGTCGGTTCTTCTATTTGTAATTGAATCATATTTTATTCCTTACTGACTCTGTGTTGTATTATAGATTATATCACAATAACACTGCTTTTTTAATAGGTGTTACCGTAGGGGCAGACCCATGTGTCTGCCCATGAAATGGTGATGAT
>CAYXZY010000134.1:0-4667 GCA_964469685.1 uncultured Sulfurovum sp.
GATCTCTCAGTATCTCCTCAACAAAGAGTTTGGATCGTCCGTAGGGGTTGGTCGCAGCTGTGGGAAAATCTTCTCGAATGGGTGTGGTATGCGGGTCGCCATAGACTGTAGCAGAGGATGAGAATACTATTGATTTGCATCCGTGTTCTGACATCACTTCGCAGAGGACAGATGTACCATGGACATTGTTTTCATAATATCTTAGAGGTTGTTCTACAGATTCTCCTACAGCCTTAAGCCCTGCAAAATGTATCACGGCATCAATGGTGTATGTTTTGAAAACATTTTCAAGGTCATCTTTGTTGCGTATATCGCCCTCCACGAGAGTGATATCTTGACCTACGATCTGCTCAACGCGCTTAATGCTTTCTTTTGAAGCATTTGAAAAATTATCAAAAATAACGATATCATACCCTGCTTCTATCAGTTGTACGGCCGTATGTGACCCAATGTATCCGGCTCCACCTGTGACTAAAATTGCCATTAATCCCCCTTTTTTTGTATATGATTATTGCATTAATCAGGTTAAAAACTAAGTTTTAGACCGCCGTAAAAACTGTTGTTGAATGTTTTGTCATAGTTCTCATATTCAGTATCAATGTTACGGTATCCGGTAAAGACATGCACATTTGAGATGACTTCCATGTCAACTTCCAGACGTAAGTCTGTATAGCTTTCTGCATCCCTGAAGGAGAGTACGGAAGGGGCATAGGATGCTTCCAAAGAAAGTGAAGTAGTCGGTATACTATCGTTAAGAGGAAGGGTATAAACACCTTTTGCCATGAGTGGAAATGCCATGAAGTCACTGGTGGCTACCCCCTTAAGACCAAAGGCGAGCGTAAGACCTTCTATACCTTGCAGGTAATTTTGACCGGAAAATGCTACGCTGGTCATATTGTCACCGTCAGTATGCAGATAATCAACATCCAAAATATAGGTCGTGCCATCAGCATAATCGGCCAGTGTGTTTAGATTGATGGAAGTTAAAATTTCAACATCATCACTGTTGATGTCAATACCGACACTGTTTTGGGCATAAAGTGACCCGGAGAGAAAAAACGTTGCTGCAATCAGGTTTTTAAGTTTCATATACTGCCTTTTATGGAACCCCTTTATGAATCCCTGGGATGCATCAGCGGGTTCTAATATTTATTCATATAATAGTAACATAATTTTCTTGTAATCTGTATTTATAAAATTAAAGATATAATGATATAAAAATTTAATAATAAGGATAAATTATGTTTAAAATGATTTTTTTGACAATGATCTTCTCCTTGCATTTGTGGGCTGACGGGGCATCATTGTATACAAAATGTGCAGAATGTCATGGTAGCCATGGGCAGGTGAAGGCATTGGGAAAATCAGGTATCATCAAAGGACAAAAGGCCTCGCTTATATTTAGCCAGCTTCAAAAGTATGCCAAGGGAGAATTAAATAAGTATGGGTATGGTTCTTTAATGAAAATGCAGGTGGCAGTCATGAGTGAAAAAGAGATGCATGAGATAGCCAACTACATTGCCGGACTCAAATAATGACCATAGGCAATCAATCAGGTGGTCTGTAGTTTTTACGGGCCTCTTTGTCTTCTTCTCTTTCTTTTTTCTTCTCTTCCAGCCTGATGGCCGCCTGCAGGTCTTCTTCATTGTCAAAACGTGCAGCATCGACAAATTTTGCTTCGTCATCAAATTGGCCTGTTTTCACAGCCCAAATGAGAGCAAGTAGACCTATGGCTCCTAAAAATGTTGAGATTCCTATCATGAGTATGACAACGCCTTCGGACATTATTTCTCCTTAAATTTTAAACTTTTTATTCGCATGGAATTTCCTACGACCACGAGTGAACTGAGGCTCATGGAAAGTGCTGCGACAAGCGGGTTGACATAACCCATCATTGCCAGTGGTACAGCTACCGTATTATACAATAATGAAAAGCCCAGGTTCTCTTTGACCGCTTTAAATGTACGTATAGATATCTCATATGCTTCAAAAATACTCTGGGGCTTTTCATCCAAAAGTACTACATCTGAAACATTTATGGCAACATCAGCACCATTGCCCATAGCAATGGCAATGTCTGAAGAGGCAAGGGCGATGGCATCATTGATACCATCCCCGGCCATGACCACCACGTGACCATTTTTGTGGTACTGATCTATGATTGCGGATTTCTCCTGTGGAAGCAGTTTGGCATGCACCTCACTGATGCCTACCTGGGCAGCGACCTTCTGTGCACTTTGGGCGTGGTCACCTGTGAGCATCACCACTTTGATGCCCAGGTTTTGTATGTTCTCTATGGCCTCCTTGGCTCCCTCACGGATAGTATCGCTCAGCTCAAATCGTGCCACAAGGGCATCATCAATGGTGAAAAAGAAAAGAGAGTTTTCTGAATCTGTATCGGGTTGAATATCTTTCATGACTGTCCGGAGTAATTCGGCGTTTCCCCCTGATAGACTTCTTTCTTTGTATCTGGCCTTGATACCTTTGGCTTCTACGCTTTTGATGTCATGCAGCGCCAAAGGCTTTAATGCCTCATGCTTTTCATGAAGGTAGTTTTCTATCCCTTTAGATATGGGATGGTTGGAGCTATGCACCAAAGCCAGAAGTAATTCAGGGTCAAATCCTTCGAAGAATTCGGCTTTCATGACGGAAGGTTTTCCCTGTGTCAGGGTGCCTGTTTTATCTACTGCGAGTATGTCTGATTTTGCCATAGTTTCTAAAAAAGTAGCCTCCTTAAACAGGATACCTCTTTTTGCAGCCATGCCTATGCCCACCAATGATGCCATGGGGGTTGCAAGACCCAAAGCACAAGGACATGCAATGACGATGACTGAAATCCCTATGATAAGTGCTTGTTCAAAACTGTCACTATAAAAGTACCAACCGGCAAAGGTAAGTAAAGCAATGAGTAAAATGATGGTTGAGAAATATCCGGAGACTGTATTTGCAAGCTGTTCAAGACGGGGTTTTTTGGTGATGGACTCTTCTAAAAGACTGACAATGGAAGTAAGTAGAGAGCTGGAGGCATCTGCTGTGGCCTGGTAGCGCACCACCGAGTCGAGGCAGATACTCCCACTCAATATCTCGTCACCGGTTTTTTTGAAGACAGGTTCGTTCTCTCCGGTGAGAGATGATTCGTCAAACGAAGCTTCACCCGATATGATCTTCCCGTCTATGGCCACTTTTTCTCCAGGTTTTAGCTCTATGATGTCACCGACGATGATGTTTTCTATGGAGACCAATGATTTGACATTGTCTTTTACCGCTGTCACTTCCGTAGGGGTGGATCCCATGATGCCGTCAAGTGTATCTACTGCATGTTTCTTGCTCAGCACTTCAAGGTATTTGCCTACAAGCACAAAGGTGATGATCATCGCGACCGAATCAAAATAGACCTCTCCTCTTTGTGATACCATCGCATAAATGGAGTAAATGTATGCCGAGAGTGCCCCTGAGGCCACAAGTGTGTCCATGTTGACAATGCGGTTTTTGTACCCGTAGTAGGCACCTTTGAAAAAGATGGAGCCTGAATAAAACAGCACAGGCGTTGCCAGAACGAATTCTGCCACATTTAAAATGTCTTTGAAAGATTGCTGGATGCCTGAGAAATAACCGGCATAGTGTGCTACGGCCAACCACATGATATTCATGGAGCCAAAAACAGCAACCAAGATACGAAGATAGTAAGATTTACGTGTTTTGCTGGCCCGTTCCTCTTGCAAGACGGGGTCATAAGGGTAGGCATTGTACCCTATGGAGCGTATGGTCTCTATGATCTGTGAAAGGTTGATCACCTCAGGATCCCAGAGAATCTTGGCTTTGTTGTTGGTGTAGTTGATGTTGGCATCCATGACACCAGCGGTTTTATGTAAGACTTTTTCATTGAGCCAGACACATGCAGAACAATGAATACCTTCTATAATGAGATTGATCTCATAAAGACCGTCTTCATCTTCTTTAATATACTTGTTTTTAAAGCCTTCAAGATCAAACTTCTCCAAGTCAGAATGTTGCGCAGAAACCGGATGCAGCTTCGTATCACCCAATTTGTCATAAAAGGTACCCAGACCTTCATCATTGAGTAGATGGTATACCCCTTGACAGCCGTTACAGCAGAAGTAGAGCTGTGTGTCATCCTGAGTTTCAGTGATCATTACATCTTCTGAGAAGGTGAGGTTGCAATGGGTGCATGGAACTTGAGCCAAAGATATGCCTTGTATATGAATGTATGGGCACTTCTAAAAACCCATGTATGCGATTATTTTATCCAAATAAGTGTAAAATCCTTCCTATGGAATCAGCATTGTCTTTAACCCTCTTACTCCTGATAGCAGAACTTTTTGAAGCACTGACGCAGCGCTCAGAGACACTTTTGGGTGTTTTGGAGAAGCTGTACGGTTATTATGATAGGAGTATTTTCCTTTTTTTTCTTATGCAACCGGGATTTTATGTGTTGCTTTTCATCATCATTTTAACAAATACACTCAATGTGATCATGGTATTGCTGTTAGCTATAAAAATATTTGATATGTTCTATAAGATGGAACTGATCAGAAAACTCTTTATTGAACGTAAAGTTTCTATGGAGCTTGCACAAATGCTGGAATGGAAAATGCCTTCATGGGTCTTCTTGATGGGCGTGTTTATGTATCCGCCGTTGTTGTATT
>CAYXZY010000135.1:0-4665 GCA_964469685.1 uncultured Sulfurovum sp.
AACAGGGCATAGGCAGACGTCTTGCAGATACACTGATTGACGTCCTTAAAGGCAATGATAGAAAAATGTATGTGCATGTCATTCCTGAAATGGTGCCTTTTTTTGAAGCTTATGGTTTTGAGAAGAAGATGGATATAGGACGCTTTGTCAATGTAGGCAAAGTGCCACCTTTTAACTTTACGAATGCCCATGCCAAAGAGCTGGACAGCGGTGATTTTGACACGATCATCAAACACATTGACAAAGAGACCTTCAATGAAGACAGAATGTCTTTTTTGGTTGATGAGATGGAGCGTCATAGTTCATTGAAGTTTGCACTTCCAGATGGTTTCCAACACTCCAGTGTTGTGAATGCCCGACAGGTGTATCTTGGTCCATGGCAGGTCATTGAAGGGCATGAAGACGAAGCAGAAAAAATGATGAAAGGAGTCCTTTACTTCAGAGGACTCAAGAAAGTGGTGGCCGATGTCCCTTTGGGGGCAAAACATGCGGTCGATCTGTATGAGCGTTATCATTTTCAAAACAAGCAAAGTTTTGTGCATATGAGCTATGGTGGCAGTGACGTTCACTTTGAAAATATTTATGCCTTTTCATTGTAGGGATGAATATTGATACAGTGGTTTAGAATTGTTTTTTAGAAGATGACCATACCTGCCTAATGAGGTAAATGTGTACAAAGAAACATTATGAAAGAGGAGATGAAAAGATGTTATTGAACCAATTAAATGTAGGAGAAGAAGCAGTGATAGATATGATCCATGTTAAAGGAGCATTGAAAAGCCGTTTAAATTCTTTGGGAGTAGTGGAGAACGAGGCTGTATGCGTAAAACACTACGGTATGTTCAAAAGTACGGTACAAATAATGACAGGTAGCTCATTTGTTGCATTGCGCAAGGATGAGGCTTCGTGTATAGAAGTCCATAAAATAGCTGCATAAGAAACAAACCAATACAAAGGAACCAATATGACAGAAGAAGCAAAAACAGTAAAAAAAGAATTTGCAAAGAAAAAGAGAATGGCAGTTGAGATCGCATCTGAGATCCATGATATCGTCGAAGACACCCTCTGGTCAGATTATGGGAAAATGCCAGAGCTGAGCCAGAAGCTTGTTGCTGCTGTCAGTGAAGCCAATAAATTTAAAGAAGAGAATGGTCTCTAGAGCCAAGAGCCGGTCAGGTGACAGGCGTGTAGTTCTCAAAAGAATTAAGAAGGTAAAGGAATGGGCGATAAAAATGAAATTCTTCAAATGGAGATCTGTGAATGTGGTGAGAAAAGTGTTGCACAAGCCATAGAAATCTTTCAAAATACCTCTCTACCATTTAAAAAAGCCAAAAAGTTAGTGACCGAGTGTAACAAAACATGTTGTCGTGCGGCACTGATGAAACTTTTTGACATGCAACAGTTTGGTAAGTATGATTATGATGAAATCGAGATGCTTGTTGAAAAACGTTTAGAACGTATGAAGCGACTGAGTGAAGGAGCCTAGATGAACGAAGAGGTATGGAAAGAGCTAAAGACCTGGTTGCTTGAGCTAAATGTCATAGAGGATTCAGTAGAGGCTCCTCAAGAGATCAAGCGTCTTGATCTAAGTGGAAAATCCCTGAATGAACTCAATGAAAATATAGGTTTGCTGGATGAACTGGTCTCATTGAATCTCTCCGGAAATAACCTGCAATCGCTTCCTTCATCGATGTTTTTGATGCAGAAACTGAATTCACTTGACCTTAGAAGAAATCAGTTTACAAAACTGCCAACGGTTCTTGTGCAGCTTCAATTGCGATCACTCAACCTTAGTGGTAACATGTTGGACGATATAGGTGACTTGGCACATCTTCCTAATGTACGCGTACTGGATCTGAGTGTCAATGCCATCACCTCCCTAGATGGTGTTTTTAGCAAAAGTAATGAGATCAGAACATTGAATCTTTCGTGCAACTATCTCAAAGATGTGGAAGATCTTTTTTTGTCTCTGCCAAATACGGAACGTCTTGATCTTTCAGGAAATATGATAACCCAGATTCCAGCGACCATTGAGCAGATGGAAAGTCTGGTGGATTTAAAGATTTCCAATAATGTGATAGAGCATATAGATGATACATTCTTTTCACTGGGGATTGAAACACTTGACCTTTCATCAAATAAACTTTATTGGCTTAAACTGCATGGTCTTGAAGAGTTAGAGCATCTTATTTTAGACTTTAATCCAATCAAACATATAGAGGTAAGTGATGACTTTGCCCCTTATTTAGAAGAATTCTCATGTGATGGATGTGGTTTGAAAAACTGTGTGCCGCTAAAGTCAGAACATCTTCACACGCTTTGCTACTCGTCAAATGAGATTATGAAGATACCCGAATCTATCGGACGTCTTGTGGGGCTTAAGCAACTAGATATAGAGGGGAATAAGATAATAGATCTTCCTGACAGTATGGCAAACCTAAGCGAACTGAATACTCTTTATATTGAGGGAAACCCTTTGAGTGAGTCAGCCAGGAAAGTTGTAGAAGTGCTTCATCCTGAGATATGTGATATCAATATGATAACAGGGATCACCATAGAAGTCGCGACAGAAAATGATCTCACAGAGATGGCGCATCTTCTAAGTCTGCTCTTTGCCATAGAGCAGGACTTCGAAATTGATTATGAAAAGCAGCTTTCAGGCATTACCAAACTATTTCACCATGCCGGGAAGAATCTTTTGGTCGCAAAACATGAGAACCGGGTAGTGGGAATGGTCACCATGCAACGACTCATTTCAAGTGCCGAAGGTGACTATATAGGGCAAATAGAAGACCTGGTAGTAAAAGAAGACTATCGTAAAATGGGCGTAGGCAGCAGGCTGATAAATAAAATGAGAGCCATCGCTCAAGAGTATGGCTATAAGCGAATACAACTTGCAGCTGACGAATCGAATGCCAATGCATTACGCTTTTACACAAGACGCGGTTTTCACCAAACACATTTAAAAATATTTCATTATCTTGCATAACTGTTTATGATGGGGAGGGGGGAACATCCCCCATACTCCGATCTAAAAGCATGGGGAAGCTATTAAGGAAAAACACTACATGTATCACGCAGCACTTATCCTTATGCAATAGTTGTTCCATTAGTATGATAGAACTTTGATCTCTAAAAAAAATAGTATTGTCCTTCCTAAAAATAGATAAATTTAGATGTTGTCATATTGTTCTTGATTGAGGAAGATTTATTGAGGGACTTGTCAAGGTCAAGTCGGTAATACCTGATGGGTTTTTATCCCACTCCCAGAGTGGGAAGGAAAGAATAACGCTACAGCTTTTCGTAGCATTATACATTATGCAAATTGTGTTCTTGAGACAATCGCCAATCTTTTGGATAGACACGCTATAGACCATCCTTTTGAAAGATATCCTGTGGGCTGAGGTGTCTTTTGTGCTAGCTGACCAACTGAGAGATTGTTATCTTATTTATTCTCTCAATACATTGTGTAATTTTTGTGATTTACTGCATTTCTTATTCCTACAAATTTGTGTTATTTTTGTAGATTGTCACTTTCTTTTTTGAAGATCGTCTAGTTATGGATCAAAAAAACAAGAATGGAGTATGCACTAGTGTTTGGTGACATATCAATTAATAACATAAGGAGATAAAATGTCAGAACTTCGTCAAATAGCGTTTTACGGTAAAGGTGGGATTGGTAAATCTACTACATCTCAAAATACATTAGCTTCAATGGCACATTATTTTGATCAGAATATCATGATCGTCGGATGTGACCCAAAAGCGGATTCTACAAGACTTATACTTCATGAAAAAGCACAGAACACCATTCTTCAGCTTGCTGCAGAAATGGGTACTGTTGAAGATCTTGAACTAGAAGATGCATGTAAACCAGGTGCTGGTATGTTCGCACCGGATGCACCAGGAGGCTGGATCAATTGTACTGAGTCTGGAGGACCAGAGCCAGGTGTTGGTTGTGCAGGTCGTGGGGTTATTACAGCAATTAACTTCCTAGAAGAAGAAGGTGCGTATGAAGAAGACGGACTTAACTTCGTATCTTACGACGTACTTGGAGATGTTGTATGTGGTGGATTTGCAATGCCGATCCGTGAAGGTAAAGCACAAGAGATCTACATTGTAATGTCCGGTGAGATGATGGCTATGTATGCAGCAAACAACATTTCAAAAGGTATTTTGAAGTATGCAAATACAGGTGGTGTTAGACTTGCAGGTCTTATCTGTAATGCCCGTATGACAGACAGAGAGTACGACCTTGCATGGGCGCTTGCCAGAGAACTTGGCACACAAATGATTCATTTTGTACCAAGAAACAACATCGTACAGCATGCTGAACTTAGAAGAATGACAGTGGTTGAGTACAGCCCGTCTTCTGACCAGGCACTTGAGTACAAAGAACTTGCAAGAAAGATCATTGCCAATGATATGAAGATCATTCCTACACCACTTGAAATGGATGACCTCGAAGACCTTCTCATGGAATTCGGTCTTGAAGAAGAAGTCCTTGAAGATGAAGTAGGGAAATCAGCCGAAGCGTAAGCTTTGGGTGATTTTCTTGGTTCGGTGTCCCCTTTATGGGGATCAAACGTTCTCGTAATGAAAAGAAAATGATAGACAAAGAAGGAGAATTATTATGTTTATTTTAGGTTTCCACTTCCCGGCAGA
>CAYXZY010000136.1:0-4589 GCA_964469685.1 uncultured Sulfurovum sp.
TAAGGCAGTGGGCTATGAAGATGTCAGTGGCTATGCCTTTGGTTTGGGTGTAGAGCGTTTTGCGATGCTCATGCATCAGATACCAGACCTCAGAAGTCTGTTTGAGGGAGATTTAAGACTATTGGAGCAGTTTAGATGATAATTACAAGAGCGTGGTTGCAGGAATTTATAGACCTGAGCAATGTGTCCAATGAGAAGCTTTATGAGACCTTCAACAGTATTGGTCTTGAGGTAGACAGTATCCAGGAGATAAAGATCCCTGAAAAAGTCGTCATCGGTGAGGTGTTGTCTGTAGAAAAACACCCTGATGCGGATAAACTCAATGTCTGTCAGATCGATGTAGGCAGCGGTACAAGACAGATCGTCTGCGGTGCCGCCAATGTCGTAAATGCCAAATACGTCGCAGTCGCTACCATAGGTGCGGTACTTCCGGGGAACTTTGAGATCAAACATGCGAAGCTTCGCGGTGTGGAGTCTGAGGGGATGGTCTGCGCGGCTTCTGAGCTGGGGCTTCCTGAGATGGGCAAGGGGATCATGATCCTTGATGAGAGTATCGGAGAGCTTGAGGTAGGGCGTGAGTTTGGCAGCTACCCGGTAGTGGCAGATACGATCATAGAGCTTGAGCTGACAGCAAACCGGGGTGACTGTCTGAGTGTGTATGGTGTCGCCAGAGATCTCAGTGCTGCACTTGATATAGAGATGATACCTTTTGAGTATAAGCAAAATGAAAAGATGAAACTGGGTATTGCCAGAGAAGCTGAGATCCATACCGATGGGCAGATCGATGCAGACCTGTGCTACAAACTTGCCACCATAGACACTATAGCATCAAGTTTTCTTGTTGACCTCAGGCTGGCTATGGTCGGCGTTGAAGCCGAGGGAAGGCTGGGATCATTCCTGGCATATGCTACACATGCTACAGGTGTCATACTTCGTGCCTATGACAGTAGCATCTTCCGTAACCCGGAAAATAAAGTGGTCGTTGAAACAAAAGCAATATCCAAGGGTATCATTGAGGTACTTGCCAATCAGAAAGTATGTTCCATTGTCGGTGTACAGCAAAATGAGGAGACCAGAGCCAATGATGAGACCAGGCAGCTCTTGCTGGAAGCAAGCTACATTCATCCTGATACCTTGGTGGAGGCAGTTTCTCAGGCATCGCTGAAAACGGATGACCTGTACTATAAAACCTCACGCGGCTCTAGCCCGGATTTGACTTTTGGTCTTTCCGTGTTGGCTTCACTCATGGATACCTATACCGATATTTCATGTTATGAAGGTTCTCTTGATGTAAAAGCTGAAAGAGAGCATGAAACCATTGTGGTGGATGCAAAAGAGATATCATCCATTATCGGGATGGATATAGAACTTTCCAGGATCGTTACCATTTTACAAAAACTGGGTTTTGCTGTAAATAAGATTGATGAAGATACGGTTGCCGTGGTTGTGCCACTCTTTAGACATGATATTAAACACATTCAGGATATAGCTGAAGAGGTCGTTCGTATCATAGGTATCAACAATATTGACGCAAAGCCTCTTGTCTTTGCAGAAAAACCTCGCCTTAATGATACTACAGATAGATTCAAGGCTAAAAAAGAGTTTAAGAACCGGGCTGTAGGAGCAGGGTATTATCAGAATGTCTCTTATGTTTTTTCAGACAGAAAACTTTTGGAGAAATATGGTTTTCCTGTCACGCAAGAGTCACTCGAACTGGCCAACCCTATCGCAGAAGATCTAAACACGCTAAGAAGTACGATTTTGGTCAATTTGCTAAGTGCGGTCAAACGGAATGTCAGTTACAGTAAAAAATCGATCCCATTATTTGAGATCGGTGCTGTTTTTGGAAGCAAAAGAGAGCAAAAAGAGATGATAAGTTTTGTTTTTTCAGGACAAAGCGAAAGTGAAAATGTACGGAATGCAGGAAAGCCTTCAACCATAGACTTTGCCACGTTTACCCAAAAAGTAGGTGCAGTCATCGGGGCATTTGATCTTGCACCGTGCACCTATGAAAACGGCTTACTGCATCCGTACCAGTCTGCAAATGTGATTGTAGATAACAAAGTGTGTGGATTTATCTCGAAACTTCATCCCACAGTACAGGAAGCCTATGGTATTCCGGTAACGTTCATTGCCGAACTTGCGTTTGATGCTTTATTGCCCAAACATACCAATGCAACACCCATTTCGAAATTTCAGGGGGTTTATAAAGATCTTTCTGTAGTGATAGATAAATCTTTAGGATACTACGAGGTCGCAAAAGTACTGCATGGGCTACATTTGGATATGCTAAAAGACAGTTATCCGGTAGATATTTATGTTGATGAATCCCTGGGAGATAAAAAGTCACTTACGATCAGGTTTTTCATCCAGTCCATGGAGAAAACGCTTGAAGATGCAGATATTGAATCTGTGATGACTGAGATCATGGGTGCATTGGAAAAAGAGTGTAAAGCTGAATTGAGGTAGAACTATGAAAATACAATTGGCATCGAGTTATGGATTTTGTTTTGGAGTAAAGCGTGCTATTGAGATAGCTGAAGAACACAAAGGTTCTGTGACTTATGGTCCTCTCATACATAATAAAGATGAGATCAATAGACTGAAAGAAGGGTTCAATATCGATATTGCCCGCAATATTAATGATATCAAGACAGCCAATACGGTTGTCATTCGTACCCATGGCATACCAAAAGATGAACTTGCGCAACTCAATGCACAAGAGCATAAGATCATTGATGCCACGTGCCCGTATGTCACTACCCCGCAAAATATTGTCCAAAATATGAGTGAGGAAGGCTACAGCATAGTTATTTTTGGAGACAAGGACCATCCGGAGATCAAAGGTGTGGTGAGTTATGCCAAAGATCTTGATGATGCATTTATAGTGCTTGATCCTGCAGAATTGGAAACACTTCCCCTGAAAGGAAAGGTAGCTGTTGTATCTCAAACAACCAAAAAACCGGAGGACTTTGCCAAAATAGTGACTGCACTTATGGCAACACGTAAAGAGGTACGTGTATTCAACACCATATGCAATGCCACTTTTGAAAACCAGGACGCTGCGTCAGAACTTGCAAAAGATGCAGATGTCATGGTGGTCATCGGGGGTAAACATTCATCCAATACAAAGCAGCTCCACAGTATCTGTCAGCGTGACTGCAAAGACAGTTACCTTATAGAAAACTGTGAAGAACTTGATCCTTCATGGTTTGATGGCAAAAAACTATGTGGTATATCTGCAGGGGCATCCACACCTGACTGGATCGTACAAAATGTGATTGACAGTATTCAAGAGATGAAAAAAGTAGAAAAAGTGATATGAATAGTGTTACTTTAAAACCGATCTCAAGAATCGAGGGAGAGGTGAATCTTCCTGGATCAAAAAGTCTTTCAAACAGAGCATTATTATTGGCTGCTTTGGCTGAGGGTACGACAAGGATCACCAACCTTTTAAAGAGTGATGATACCCGTCACATGTTAAATGCCTTGCAAAAACTAGGCGTAGAGTATAGGCTGTCTGAAGATGAGACAGAGTGCATTGTAGAAGGAAATGGCGGAGCGATCTCATCAGATACGCCATTAGAACTTTTTTTAGGAAATGCCGGAACAGCGATGCGGCCACTTGCTGCTGCATTGTGCCTGGGGCATGGTGAGTATGTTTTAACGGGTGAGCCTCGCATGAAAGAACGCCCAATAGGGCATTTGGTAGATGCCTTAAGAGAAGCGGGTGCAAAGATAGAATATCTGGAAGAAGAAGGCTATCCTCCGTTACAGATTAAAGCGGAGGGTTTAAAAGGCGGGAATGTGAGTATTGATGGTGCGATCTCCAGTCAATTTTTAACCGCATTGCTTATGGCAGCGCCTTTGGCACAAAATGATATGACCATCACGATCATGGGTGAACTTGTATCAAAACCCTATATAGATATCACGCTTGATATCATGCAGAAATTTGGTGTAGAAGTCGAAAATAATAACTATAAGACCTTTAAGGTAAAGGCGGGGCAGAATTATAAAGCAGTCAAACATTTCATGGTGGAAGGTGATGCTTCTTCTGCTTCTTATTTTTTGGCAGCAGCAGCCATAAAAGGCGGAACAGTTAAAGTAACGGGTATCGGCAGAAAGAGTATACAGGGTGATATTCAGTTTGCAGATGTCTTGGAAAAAATGGGTGCTAAAGTGACATGGGAAGATACATACATCTCAGTAACAAAAAATGAACTGCATGCCATAGACATGGATTTCAACCACATCCCAGATGCGGCTATGACCATCGCCACAACGGCTCTTTTTGCAGAAGGTACGACCACACTTCGCAACATCTATAACTGGCGGGTAAAAGAGACGGACAGACTTCATGCTATGGCGACCGAACTGCGTAAGGTCGGCGCTGAGGTTGAGGAAGGCGAAGATTACTTGAAGATCACGCCTCCCAAAGTTCTCAAGCACGCAGCCATTGACACGTATGATGACCATAGAATGGCCATGTGTTTTTCACTTTTAGCCCTGGATGATGCTTCTGTAACCATCAATGATCCTGAATGTACAGCTAAAACTTTTCCAAATTATTTTGAAGTGCTGGAGAG
>CAYXZY010000137.1:0-4557 GCA_964469685.1 uncultured Sulfurovum sp.
AAGGTTATTTTCGAGCTTCAGATCATGATCAAGTGATTATGGATATCAAACTTTAGCCAGACTAGAAGTCTTCCTTCCAAGGAAGACTTCTAAAGCAAAATTGTAATTTTCTCATCCAAATTACAGTCATTAAATATAAGTCACATTAAGTTGTGACTTTCTCAGATTCTCCCCAAAGTCTTGTTCGAATATTGAGCCTTTAGACACAGGGGTTTATTTAAATAAATCTTCCAGAGCTGAAGTATCGGTTGTTTTTTCGACTTCTGCTTCTGAACTGTCAGCTTGACGTTCTGTGACCCCTTCAACTTCATTCAGCTCAATGGTATAACCTGTCAGCATAGAGGCAAGACGGATATTGATACCCGATTTACCAATGGCTTTTGCTTTTTGATCCCCGGTGATGTTGACCACCGCTTTTTTCGCATCGGCATCTACTTTGATACTCTGGGAAATGGCAGGACTTAACGCACGGGTAATGAAGACCTCAGGGATAGGTGAGTAGTCGATACAGTCAATGTTCTCTCCGGACAATTCTTCACTGACCGCATTGATACGCACACCTTTGACACCGACTGCCGCACCTATGGGATCCACATTCATTTGTTCTGTTTTAAGGGCTATTTTGGCTCTTTCACCCGGTATACGCGCGGCATTGACTATTTCTACGACCCCGTCATCTATCTCAGGAACTTCCAAAGCCATCAGGGCTTCCAGGAATTTAGGGGATGTCCGGGTTAGTTCCAGGAAAAGACCGTATTCGGGATCTACAGAAACAAAACGCAGTAGAGCCCTGATGCTGTCACCACGCTTGAAAGACTCACCCTTAATACGGTTTCTAAGACTCATGATACCTTTGAGTTCCCCTATTTCAACGTGCGTGTTGTCCTCTGCATCTACACGGCTAACCGTACCAAGCATCACTGTACCTACCTTGTCTTTGTACTTTTCAAACAGATCTTGTTCGATGCGTCTTTGTACGTGGTATTCCAACTCTCTGAAGAGGTTGGCAGATGCGGTACGTCCATGCTCTTCCAGGATAAATTCTTCTTTGAGCTGGTCGCCGACTTCCAGGGAGTCATCATATTCAAGCGCTTCAGTCAATGAGATATAAGCATCCGATTCTACCTTTTCAATGTTCGGCTCTTTGCCTACTTCTGCAAAAAGTCTTTCATCATCATCATTCACCACGGTAATGACTTTGTTGACTGTATAGGATTTTGTGTCATTGTCTATCAACACTTCAAATTCAGATGTGAAGGTAGTGAGTTTTTTGGCCGTGTTGATCAGTGCATTGGTAAATGCTTCCAGTGCATGTTCCCTTGAAATGTTTTTTTCATGCGCGATCGCTTCAATAATGTCTAATATTTTTTCCATTCTTTTTCCTCAATTGTTTTATTTTTATCTATGATTTCAAATATACCGCATCAAGAGGTAACATAACAGTGTTTTTAACGTCTTGGGAAGGGTTTTTTCGAAGTGGAATATTGTACCTAATCAAACCTTTACTGAAAATAAAGTATACTTTAGACAATTTAACAATCAAAGGGAATTCATAGCAATGAAATTAAAATTAGCTAGAACAACACTTAAGGCAAAACCAAAGTCGATCGAGTTGAAAAAAATCGAAGAAGAACTAGCGAATAAATCAATATTTTATTTTGACAAAGACAATTCACACAAAGAACTTAAAGAGATGATAGAATATTTTGAAGAAAAAGGTTTTTCCGTTTACATGCGTGAAGTGAAATATGGATTAGACGAAAATGAATACATCTACGAAGTGCACATCATTGCCTAAAAAACTTTTTATCGAGACACTTGGCTGTGCAATGAATGTTCGCGACAGCGAGCATATGATTGCCGAACTTAATCAAAAAGAACCCTACGAACTTACCGAAGAACTTTCCGAAGCTGATCTTATCATCATAAACACCTGCTCTGTACGTGAAAAACCCGTAGCAAAACTCTTTTCTGAGATCGGTGTGTTCAACAAACATAAAAAAGAAGATGCCAAGATAGGTGTTACAGGCTGTACGGCTTCACATCTAGGAAAAGACATCATTAAGCGCGCACCGGCTGTAGACTTTGTCCTGGGTGCCAGAAACGTTTCCAAGATCACTGAAGTGTTAGAGAAAAAGCATGCCGTGGAGGTCAGTACGGATTTTGATGAAAGTACCTATGATTTCGGTGAGTACAGAAGCAATCCTTTTAAGGCGATGGTAAACATCTCTATAGGGTGTGACAAGACGTGTACCTTCTGTATTGTGCCGGCGACAAGAGGAGAAGAGATATCCATACCTTCAGAGCTGATTGTCAATGAGATAACCAAAGCGGTCAATACCGGAGCAAAAGAAGTGATGCTGCTAGGACAAAATGTCAACAACTACGGCAGACGTTTCGGTGCTTCGGAAGAACAGTGCGACTTTACGCAGCTGTTGCAAAAGATATCCAAGATAAAAGGTTTGGAGCGTATTCGTTTTACTTCACCGCACCCTTTGCATATGGACGATACTTTTTTGGAAGAGTTCGCATCAAACCCCAAGATATGCAAACAGATCCATGTACCACTGCAGTCAGGGTCGACCTCCTTGCTTAAAGCGATGAAAAGAGGATACACCAAAGAGAATTTTCTCAATCGTTGCCAAAAGATACGCACACTCTGTCCCGAGGCGACCATTTCTACGGACATTATCGTAGGGTTTCCCGGTGAAAGTGATGCAGACTTTGAAGACACCATGGATGTGCTGGAAAAGGTGCGCTTTGAGCAGATGTTCTCTTTTAAATACTCGCCGCGCCCTCATACTGAAGCAGCCACATTTGACCATCAGATAGACAGCGCACTGGCCGGAGAACGGCTCACCCGCTTGCAGGCAAGACATACAGAAATACTTGATGAGATCATGGATGCGCAAATGGGCGCAGTGCATCAGGTGTATTTTGATGAGCTCAAACCCAATGGCAGGGTCTCGGGCAGAAGCGATGACGGTAAACTCTTTTTTGTGCAGGGCAGTGAAGAACTTTTGGGACAGATCGTTGATGTCAAGGTCACCAAGACATCCAGAGGTGCACTTGAAGGTGTGGCCCTCCAGGTATGAATTAGGTATGCTTAAAACTGTATCTCGTAAAATAGGTATCATTGTTTTACCCGTTTTAGGATACCTGCTCATGCGGTTTTACTGGTACACTTCAAAAAAGACATTTCATAGACTGAATGAAATAACCCCGGATCAAACGATCGTTGTATGTTGGCATGGGGAACTGTTAATGTCTCCACAGGCCTATCGGTATTTTCATAAAAAACAGTTGGCTTCGGGTATCATATCCAGGCATTACGATGGAGAGATGATCGCCAGGATACTGAAATTTTTTTCTATTGAGCCTTTAAGGGGTTCAAGCAGCAGGGGAGCAAAACAAGTACTTTTGGAAGCATTTAGAGCCATCAAAAAAGGCAATGATCTTCTGGTGACTCCGGACGGTCCCAGAGGGCCAAGGCATGTGATGAGTGACGGAGCCGTAGGCTTAGCGGTCAAAAGCAGCCTGCCTGTTCTTCTAGTGAACTATAAGGCAAAAAAGTATTGGCAGGTCAACTCCTGGGACAGATTTGTTGTCCCAAGGCCTTTTACGCCAATAGATTTTTACATGCAGAGCATTTCTGTTACAGGTATGGAGCTTGAGGAAGCCAAAAGATACCTCACTTCCAAAATGCTGGAAAACACAATACTCACTTGAGACAACAAGCATGAATAATGATCAATTAAAACAGTACAGTGAAGAGTTTCTTGATTATCTGTTTTCCGTACGGGGCTATTCTGAAGCTACCATCATCACCTATGAGATCGCCTTAGCTCAGATGATGCAGGTGAGTCACTTTTATGAAGAAGATGGCATCAAGATACTCGACATCACCCCATTTCGATTCAAGATCGTTAAGAACCACAAAAAAACGATCGTTAAAAAACTCTCTGCCATTCGTTCATTTGTCACATATTTGGAAGATCAGTGTCATTTAAAGATCAAGTTGATCGCAGATGAGTCCATTAAGGTACCCCAGAGCCTTCCTAAGCCCATTGAACAAAAGTATATAGAGGAAGTGTTGGCTATGGCCAATTTGGAGCAAAAACTGCTTATTTCCTTACTGTATGGACTGGGGTTGCGTATATCTGAGTTGTCGGGCCTGACTTTGGGCAGCATCAAAGAAGGGTGGATACAGGTACTGGGAAAAGGCAACAAAGTAAGAGAGCTGCCATTGCTTCCTAAATTGGAACATCTCATCAGGATGTATGTCAAAGAAGAAAACCCAAAAAAGTATCTTTTTGAAAAAGGGAATGCGCCTATGAATACTGCACAATTACGCTACATCATGAGCAAATTATTTAAACAAGCAGGGATCAAGGCTACACCGCACCAGCTGCGCCACTCATTTGCTACTCACCTCTTAAATAACGGTGCACGCATTGCAGATGTCTCTGAGCTTTTGGGACACGAGACCATGGCTACAACTCAGGTCTACACCAAGTTGGGCAGTGTGAAAAAAATGCAGGAGTACATGAAGGCACA
>CAYXZY010000138.1:0-4508 GCA_964469685.1 uncultured Sulfurovum sp.
GTACTATCGTCAGTCAAAAAGGAAAAGCCCAGGGTGAAAATATGCACTATGATGCTACCAAACCCGGAACAGATAAAGACACGCCCATCGTAGTCCTTGTCAATGGTGGTTCAGCCTCAGCTTCTGAGATCGTCTCAGGTGCGCTGCAAGACTTTAACCGTAGTATTGTAGTAGGAGAAAAAACATTTGGTAAAGGTTCTGTGCAGGTGGTCATGCCCATAGGTGAGACCGAAGCACTCAAACTTACTGTCGCACGGTATTACCTGCCAAGCGGAAGAACCATTCAGGCTGTAGGTGTGACACCGGACATCATTGTGCATCTGGGGGAGATAGACTTTAAAGAAGACCCTATCCTACTCAAAGAAAGAGACCTCAAAAAGCATCTTGAAGGTGAACTGAAAAAGATCAACGGTAAAAAGAAAAACAAGAAAAACAAGAAAAAGAAACATAAAGATACCAACAGTACTGACAATAATGAGACCCAGATCGACAATACCATCATTACTGAAGAGCAACTCTATAAAGATGCACAGTTAAAATCGGCAGTAGACATCTTGAAAGCATTGATCATCACTAGCAAAGGAAAAAAATAATGGAAAAAACCCAGCTTCTTTATGAAGGTAAAGCAAAGAAGATTTGGAAAACAGAAGATGAGGATCTGCTGATCTCTGAGTTTAAAGACTCACTGACTGCTTTTAACGGTGAAAAAAAATCCAGCGAAGAAGGCAAAGGGGCTTTAAATAACCAGATTTCAACTGAACTTTTCAGATATCTGGATAAAAAAGGTATCCCGACACATTATGTAGATACGCTTGATGCTAACAACATGCTGCACAAACGAGCCGATGTCATCCACATTGAAGTCATCGTGAGGAACATTGCCACAGGGAGCCTGAGCAGAAACCTGGGTATCGAAGAAAAAACCGTGCTGCCCTTCACGCTTGTAGAGTTCGACTATAAAAATGATGCACTGGGAGACCCAAAACTCAATGACCAGCACTGTCTCATACTCGAACTGGTAGACTCTCAGGATGAACTTGACTACATCAGATATATGGCCAGACGCATCAACACGCTTCTCAGTGAGTTTTATGCAGATCTTGACATCAAAGTGGTAGATTTCAAGATAGAGTTCGGAAGAGACAAAGACGGCAATATCATCCTCATAGATGAGCTAAGTCCGGACAATTTTAGACTCTGGGATGCCAAAACAGATGAAAAACTTGACAAAGACCGCTTCAGACAAGGTCTTGGCGGTCTTACGGAAGCCTACAGGCAAGTGCTGCACCGAATTCAACACAGAAACAAATAACGTTTTACAAAAGAAATTCAGCAAAGCATCACTTTGGGAGGCCATGCCTCAAAAGTGTTACAATACTATATGAAGGAAACAAAACATGACAGCAACAGTAAATGTATTTTTGAAGGAAGGTGTGCTTGACCCGCAGGGAAAAGCAGCACACCACGCACTGGAATCTCTGGGGTTTGATGGCGTGAAAGATGTGCGCATAGGCAAGCAGATCGTCATTCAACTTGATACGAACGATAAGGACAAAGCCCAAAAAGAGGTCAAAGAAATGTGTGAGACACTTCTTGCGAACACTGTAATAGAAGACTATACCATAGAGATCAACTAGTATGAAAGTAGCTGTATTAAGATTTCCCGGAACAAACTGCGAGTTTGATACCCAGTATGCATTTGAAAAATTAGGCCACACGACCCAGCTTGTGTGGCATGAAGACGAAACACTGCCTGCAGATATAGACCTGGTGGTTGTCCCCGGCGGTTTTTCCTATGGTGACTACCTGCGTTCAGGCTCCATCGCACGTTTTTCTCCTGTGATGAAAGCAGTCACAAGCTATGCCCATAACGGTGGCAAAGTACTTGGCATCTGTAACGGTTTCCAGATCTTGACTGAAGCCGGACTCCTGCCGGGTGCATTAAAGCGCAACAACAACCTGCACTTCATCTCAAAATTCCAAAACCTCTGTGTCATCAACACAAACAATGCATTTCTCAATCAATGTGATGAAGGAGAAGTGCTGAACATTCCTATCGCACATGCTGACGGGAACTACTATATAGATGACGCAGGGCTGAAAGAACTTGAGCAGAACGACCAAATACTGCTTCGATACTCAGACAGCCAAGGCAATCCGGTCGTCGTCAATGGTTCGGTCACCTCAATCGCAGGTGTATGTAATGAGAAGAAAAATGTATTTGGCCTGATGCCTCACCCTGAACGTGCCATAGAAACGATCTTGGGTTCAGAAGACGGTATTCGCATGTTAAATGGCTTTCATTCATAATGTTCATTTTTCGCTTTTTGTGGCTGTATGTAACTGTAGTGATCTTTTTTACTGCCCTACTTGCAGCCCAAAGTGACTATAAATACTCATACTTTCCCAAAAAGGTATATGAAAATCAACTCTTTCCCATCACCGTCGTAGGCCCTGACAATTCCCCCACGTTAACATTTGACACATCCAGTCAGATACAGCCTCTTTTTAGAGATCCTTTGGTGGTCAAAAATGGTAATGATGCTTTCTATACCTTTTATTTCAAGGCAAAAAAAATCGATATGCGCATCCCAAGACTCTTCATTGCAAGTGATGAAGGTGAAGTCTCTTTGGATGCACATCAAATCCCACTGTCTAAACTTCAGCCTCCTCAAACGTTCTCAGGGGTTCTTGCAGCAGACCTCAAACTCAAAGGACACCAGGTCTCCAACTATGATGGGAAAAATCACATCGTCACACTTTCATTGGAGGCCTATGAGGCCAACCTTGAAGATATGTCTCTCAAAGGCATCAGTGAACAAGGTGTAGAAGATATCAAAAGAGACAATGCAAAGGTCACCGGGGAGTACTATGCGGTCTTGCCTCGTGATCAAAAGTCATTGACCTTTACTTACTTCAATACGATCAAAAAACGCTATATCCCCTTCACGGTAGCCGTAAAAGTGGCCAATGCCTCAGTCACTACTCAGTCTGATCTCAACCCGAAGGTAGATGCCTTTGAGAGACTCAAACGCTATACACTTATATTTTTCTCAGTATTTTTCCTGATCATGTTTGCATGGAGGAGAGATTTTTTCTATCTTGTTCTCGCTGTGATCTCCATCATTACCCTGCTTACTTTCTATATTCCCCATAAAAAATTGTGTGTTAAGCAGGGGTCACCGCTGTACATCTTGCCGACATCCACCAGCACTATCGGCACAAGAGTAGAAAACAGATTAGACACCATGCTGTTGGGTGAGCGTGGTGATTTTAAGAAAATAGAGTATAAAAAAGGAATCATAGGATGGGTAAAAAATGAAGATATTTGCAACCCTTAGGTTTTATTGGGGTGCCTTTGTCATCTCTTTCAATACAGCGGTTCTGATGATTCCTGCCTTGATGCTCTTTGGAAAGCATAAAGCTACCATTGTGCATCACATCAACAGGGTCACCTTATGGATGATGGGTGGAGATGCTCGCAAGAAAGGCACGATGGACACCTCCGTAGACATGTATGTGATGAACCACCAGGGTATTGTAGATATCATCGGGCTTGAAGCGGTGCAGAACAACCACTTGCGATGGGTAGCCAAAAAAGAGCTTTTTGACACACCCTGGTTTGGCAATCTACTGCGCTACGGAGAGATGATATCGCTGGACAGAGGCAATAAAGCTGCCCTGCGTAAGCTCATTCATGATGTAGAAGAATCCAGAACGAAATATCACCGGCCTGTAGCCATTTTCCCTGAAGGCACACGAACTGACAAGCAGGAATTGCTTCCTTTTAAAGTAGGCACCAAAATGATCGCTGAAAAACTGGGTTTAAAGATCCAGCCTATCGTGATTACGGGCAGTAAAAAACTGCTCAATGAACACAACAAAACAGCCCATTCGGCTATGGTTCACTATCATTTTTTACCAACGATTGATGTAAGCAAGGCAGACAAAGACTGGTATGAAAATTTACGAAAAGATATGCAAAAGGTTATAGATGATGAATACACTCACAATCATCGCAGTCGCTAGCGGCGGTGCCATAGGTGCTACGTTACGCTTGCTGATAAACAACGCGGTGAACAAACATTTTGTCCATGTGCTGCCTTTAGGTACATTGGCAGTAAATCTTGCGGGCTCACTGCTCATCGGCATACTTTTTGCGTACTTTCACATCAACACAACACTTTCACCACATTTGAAAACATTTATGGTGACAGGTATACTGGGCGCATTGACCACCTACTCCACCTTTGCTATAGAGAGTTTTTTTCTGCTCGAGACAGGACATTATGCGCAGGCCCTGGCAAATATGGCACTGAACCTCTTTGGTACCATTATTTTTGCAGGAATTGGGTATATTACATTTTTACATTTTACAGAATAGGAAAATACAGTGCTGACACTTAGTATGGAAATAGAAAAACACATCAACAAACTCGTACATCCACTCAAAGAGGAGGATGAACTTTTAGAATCACTCAAACTCAAACTCACCAAAAAAGAGTTGA
>CAYXZY010000139.1:0-4474 GCA_964469685.1 uncultured Sulfurovum sp.
CCAACAGGATTATATGTGATATTTTTAATGTCATCTTTGTTGAGCAGTTTAGGGCTTTCATCAGCAAAAAAGAGACTTTTTACGCGCCTGTATTCTTCCACTGTACCATGATAATCCAAATGATCCGAGGTGACATTGGTATGCACCTTCAGCGCAAAATCAAGCCCCTCTATACGGTTTTGATCAATCGCGTGTGAACTGACTTCCATGATAAAATAATCACAACCCAGGTCTGCTGTTTGTTTCATGTTGTACAACGTCTCCAGGATCGAAGGCGTGGTCATACTTTTTTCTTCTATGCGTGCTTCTTTGGCAAACAGACCGCGCGTGCCTTGCAGGGCTGGGTTTTCACCCAAGTCCAGCAGAAACGAATAGATCGCACCCGTTACCGTTGTCTTGCCGTTTGTCCCTGTGACGCCCACTACCTGCATGGAATCAAGCTGCCAAAGCGTCATAAGATCGCTTGGGGTAATAAATGCGGGCTTCTTGTCTAACTGTTCAAAATATTTTTTGTTCTGGTCTGTTTTTAAAAAGAGGGTTTCCGAATCTAAAAGAGAGGTATCATCTGTAAGTGATACATACCCCTCTTTTTCTTTAAATTTTATTTGCACTACTGTTTTCCCTGACGACATGATACAAGGCTAAAATATCCTGATCATTGCCAAAAAGATGTACACTTGCATCGAGGTATTTCAATGCCATTTCATCAAAGTCTTCTTTGGAAAGTCTTGTGACAAAATCGATAAACTCATCTTTATTTGTGATCACTACCCTTGTTGAGAACATAATGTCTTCAAAGGTTTTTTTAAAGCTTCCGCGTTTTTCCACAAGTGCCAAAAAGTCACTGTAGCGTATGCCGTCCCCATACTCTATGTATTCCTCTTCAGGTTCGAGCAGCAACTCTTGTATCTGCTGCTTGGAGCTATCTAAAGAGCTGATAAGCCCATCTATGATCTCTACAGCATTCTCTTTTTCTTCTCTGATGATCTGATAATAATCAAACAGCGCCTGTGCTTCTTCTTGACTTTCTGTCCCGAGGTCAGAAAGATAGACACCTACTTTTGCTTCATCTAGCCTAGGGTAGTCTTTGAGTATCAATCCATATAAGCGTAAAGCATTGGCAAAATCCCCTTTGAGGAATTCTCCTTCGGCTCTTTTGAGTAATATATCTTGACTGACTTTATTCATCTTAACCTAATTCGTGCAACTTGTCTTCAAATCCATGTGGTACATTCACGACTTTTATCTCAGGGTGAATCAGTGTCTGCATCTGTCTTTCAACACCGAATTTTATAGTGGTTCCTGACGATCCACAGCCCACACATGCGCCTTGGAGCTGTACATAGACTTTACCATTGTCAATCCCCAACAATGTAATGTCTCCGCCATCTTGTTTTATGGATGGTCTGACCTTCTCTATGACGCTCTCTACTGCTGGTTGTAATTCTTCATCTGTAAATGGAATCAATACTTCTCCTTATCTTAGATCACTTTTGGGCGACCTGTACTGTTAAAATTATAACTAAATCATTGTAAAGTTACTGTGAAGTGCGTTCACGTATTATGGTGTTATACACAAAAAGGGTTTTTTTGTCAATGAAATTAAATGAAAAGAGAGGATTTTAATACTGAAAGTAGGTACATTCAAGGGCATACCCTCAAATGCAAATGTGCAGAAGCAACACTGAATTAGATCAATTCAATGATTGCCATAGGTGCTGCATCACCTTTTCTCATACGTGTTTTGATGATACGTGTGTATCCACCGTTTCTGTCTGCATATTTTGGTGCAATTTCATTCACGATAGTGTTAGTACACTCTTTGTGCTGTAACATTGCAAATATAGCTCTATGTGCATTAGAATCACCTGCAGACGCTTTAGTAATAAGCTTCTCATAGTAACTTCTAAGCTCTTTTGCCTTTGGCAATGTCGTTTCGATCTTCCCTTCTTTTGTCAAAGCAATAGAAAGATTTTTCAGAAGCGCTGCTCTGTGAGAAGACGTTCTGTTTAATTTACGATACCCGTGCTTATGTCTCATAATATTCCTTTATATGTAAAAGCAAGTCTCCTTGAGTCTGAGCCAAGCCCAGCCTCAAATGACTCACCGCGAGTACTTAAAAGCTTACGCCTTAAGCTGCTCTATTTTCTTTACAAGATTTGCTCTTGTATGGTCTGCAAGTTCATAGTCTGAACCAAATCCGTTCTCAACCAGACACTCATTGATCTCGTCGAGAGATTTTTTACCAAGGTTTTTGATATTCTTGATCTCATTTTCACTCATGAGTACCAATTCACCAAGGAACTTCAGGCCTGCTCTGTCCAGTGAGTTGAATGACCTTGCACTGAGTCCAAGGTTATCAACAGTCTGCATAAACGGCTTGAGTTCTGAGTCGTCATTGTTTCTTTTTACCGGTGTGGCAGAGATATCTACATCCATGACACCGCCAAATACTGAAAGTTGTTTATTCATCACTTCCAAAGCGTTAGCAAATGCTTCCACTGAACCGATCTGACCATCTGTTTCTATATCGAAGGTGATCTTTTCAAAGTTTGGATTGTCCTCTACAAGTACAGGATCAATCTTATAGTTTGCTTTTCTGACCGGTGTAAAGAAAGCATCCAGTGCAATAGCATCACTGGCTACATCATCTCTGAGATCCTCACTTGGGACATACCCGATACCTTTAGAGATCACTACGCTAAAGTTCAGCTCTGCATCTTCATTGAGTGTTGCAAGCGGCAAATCTCCATTGACGATCTCAATTTGGTCATTGTTTAAGTCTTGTGCCGTTACTTCTTTGTGTCCAGAGAAAGAGTAGTTTATTTCTACCCTGTCGCTCTCATCTTTAATTTTAAAACGAATGTTTTTAAGATTAATGATGAATACAGCAACATCTTCGTGCATTCCTCTAATCGTGTCAAACTCATGCGCCGCACCTTCTATCTTTACAGATATAGGAGCATATCCGATGGAAGAGCCCAGGATCAGTCTTCTTAGTGGATGCGCAAGTGTAACAGCATAACCGCTCTCAAAAGGGTAAGCAATGATCTCAGCACGGTTCGCACTTATTTCATTGACCTCTACTTCTGTTGGCATAAATGGTGCAACTTTAATTTTTCTCATTAATAGCCTTTAACTTATGTATTATTTAGAGTAAAGCTCGACGATTAGACGCTCTTCAACCGGGATTGCGATCTCATCTCTTTCTGGAATTCTAGTAAATAGTCCAAAGAGTTTTTCTTTATCCATGTCAACCCATTCAACCATACCGGTCTGATTCGTGAGTTCAACTGCTCTTAAAATTTGAGGATTGGTCTTAGACTTTTCTCTGATTTCAATTTTTTGACCTGCTTTCACTCTGAAAGAAGGGATATCTACTCTTTTACCATCTACAAGTACATGCCCATGGTTTACGAATTGTCTTGCTGACGCTCTGGTCGTTGCAAAACCCATTCTGTAAACGACATTGTCAAGTCTTTGCTCAAGAAGTTGGATAAGGATTGAACCTGTGTTCCCGTCTTTTGAGTTTGCTTCTTTATACAGTGCTCTAAATTGTTTTTCAGAAACCCCATACATAAATTTTGCTTTTTGCTTCTCTTGAAGTTGAAGACCGTACTCAGAGATCTTTGTTCTTCTTTGACCATGTTGCCCTGGAGCATACGGTCTTTTTTCCAATGCAGATTTACCAGCGAGTCTACGCTCACCTTTTAATCCCAAATCAACGCCAAGTCTTCTTTCTAGTCTTTCTACCGGACCTCTATATCTTGCCATATCTTATCCTTACACTCTACGTTTTTTCGGTGGTCTACAACCATTGTGAGGCAGTGGTGTAATATCTTTTAAGAATGTTACACGGATACCTTCAGTTGCACCAATAGCTTTTACAGCAGTGTCTCTACCAGAACCAGGACCCTGAACTTTGATCCCTACTTCTTTTACACCGTTTTCCATCGCTTTTGCCATTGCATCAGCTACTGCTTCTGTTGCTGCAAAAGGGGTAGATTTTTTAGAACCTTTAAACCCTAATGCTCCCGCAGAACTCCAAGCGATTACATTTCCCATTTCATCCGTCACAGTGATCACTGTGTTATTGAAAGTTGCTGCTACGTACACAACACCTTTGGCAATACTTTTTTTTGCTTTTTTCTTAGCCATCCAAGAACTCCTTATGCTGCGCCGACAGTTTTACGTTTTCCCTTACGGGTACGCGCATTTGTCTTTGTTTTTTGTCCGCGCACAGGCAGACCTCTTCTGTGTCTAAGACCTCTGTAAGAACCCAGGTCCATCAGTGCTTTGATATCCAAAGTCACTTTTTTTCTAAGATCACCTTCAACCATTACATTCTCTTGAATATCTTGACGGATTTGTGCAGCCTGTGCATCCGTGAGTTCGTGAACTCTGGTGTTATAGTCAATGCCTGTTCTGTCAAGAATGTCTCTTGATGTTTTTAAACCAATACCAAAAATGTAAG
>CAYXZY010000140.1:0-4472 GCA_964469685.1 uncultured Sulfurovum sp.
TCAGGCTTATAGTTTATGAGTTTATCTGCATCCAGGGTCACCTCTTCATAGATGTAGATAAAAGCCGCCCCCAAAGCCACAGCTATCAGTATGACCAAAATAACAGAGCCTTTGACTAACGCATTAAACACGGGTGACCTTTTGGATTGTTTTCATCTATTGTACCCTGTTGTGATTAATGAGTTTGAGTACATGCTGTATCTTTTTGTCAGAGACAGCAAGGTTGAGGATGACCCGCATGATAGGTTTAGAGACTGTAGGCTGACGTATCGCACCGACCAGATACCCTTGAGAAATAAGCCCTTCCTGCATCCAGAGAGTCTCTTCATTGTTTGGCATTTCAACAGGAAGTATCAGGCTGTGACACAACACCTGCATCTCTTTTCTTGCTGTCATTTGATGCGCCAATATCTTCTTTCTGTACTTCTCTGCATTTTTGCGAATATGCTTCATATTGACATAGGCCAGTGCCGTATCGAACACCGAAGGAGCGGTGGAATAGATGACTGGTTTGGCGCGGTTGACCAAAAAAGAGATGATCTGTGATGATGCCAAAATGTATGCGCCGTAAGAACCATATGCCTTGCCTAGCGTACCCATCTTTATATGCCGTTCATTGATCTGTATGCCATAGAACTCAAAAATGCCAAGAAGATTGAGACCAAGCACACCGGCTGAATGTGCTTCATCCACGATCATCAGTGCGTTTTGGGCCTCAGCCACATCAAATATCTCTTTTGCACACAGGTCCCCACTCATGGAGTAGACACCTTCAACTGCAATGATCTGCCGTTTTCCCGGATGAGATTCCATTTTTTCTATGAGGTCGGCGACATCATTGTGTTTGAACTTTACAACTCTATCACCCAATAGCTCAGCCGCCATCACTCCGGAGGCATGGTACTCCTCATCCATGAAAAGCATATCACCTTTGCGTACCAAAGCTTCAATGAGTGCCATATTGGCAAGGTATCCAGAACCCACTACCAATCCTTCTTCAAAACCATTGAACGCTGCCATGGTTTCTTCAAAAAGCTTATGGATGGGATGGTAGCCGTTGACCAGCATACTCGCTTTGGAAGAAAACGTCTCATACTCTTTGACCAGCTTCACTGCTTTTTTAAACTGTTTTTTGTTGCTTGATAATCCCAGATAATCATTGGAAGCAAGATCTTCCAGAGTCCCGTCAAAGAGCTTACGTTCTCTAAATCGCCCGGCTCTGTGCAGTGCTTTGAGTTCTTTTTCGTACATGCACTAACTTTCAAGCCAAGGCAAAAGTATCTCAACCTGTAATCCCATCGCGGTACTCTCCAGCCCATCTACGGACTGAATGTACTTTTTGCAAAAGCCTTCCACCATACATCCGCCTGCTTTTCCCTCCCATAGACCGCTATTCAGGTAGGCTTCCAGGTCTTCTTCATCAAAAGTCGCGAAGTGGTAATGGGTCGCAGAGGTATCTGTAAACAAAAGCGATTGTGACCTATAGTGCACAGAAGACACAATGGAGATCGTTGAGCCACTTTGCATAGTCAGTATACGTCGAGCATCTTCCTTATCTTTGGCTTTACGTAAGATCGTACCGTCAGCAGCTGCTATAACCGTATCGCTGCATAGCAAAGGGATCTCAAGACCAAATTTCCTCATGGCAGCTTCAAGTTTACCCTTACTGGCCGTATAGACAAAATCTTTTGCAGAAGTGGTAGTGATCTGCTCTTCATCAAAGGCTGCAGTTTTCTGTATGAATTCTACACCAAACTTACGCAACAGCAAGGCACGGCTTTCAGACTGCGAACAAAGACAAATAGGCATTACAGTCCTCTAAGGCTCACACCCATCCAGATGGCGACAATGCCCAGCACGATGTTTAAAGGCAAAAAGACATTGGGTATCCACTTCATTTTTGCTTTTGCGCCGGCTATGTCACCTGCAGAAAAAAGTTTCCATGCTTTTGCACGCCTTATGTACATAAATATGAAATTCACCGTCATGATCGTCCAAATGATCTCTTTACTTAAAAAAAGTACCCTAAAGTCGCCAGCATGCCCCCCTGTAGCAATGGCCATGATCATTCCCGTAACAAACAGGGTCACAATGAACACTGTCACAAGGTTAAAAAGCCTGCCTGTGGTTTGCAGCGTAATACCCAGTCTCTGTTTTGGCTCCAAAATAGAAACGATCATATCTGACTGAAGCATCTGTGCATCCGTCACACCGCCTCTGCTGACAACAGGATGCGCTGCGACTCGGATGGCTATCATCCCGCCTACCCAGATGATGGCAGAAAGCACATGCAAAAACACGATAAAATGCCCATAGTTATTAAATACATCCGTCATCTTAGTTACCTCCTACTATGATATCACTCAAATACACTTTTGCCTCTTCGATCGCCGTACTTATCTTTGAAGGGTCTTTCCCTCCTGCCTGTGCAAAGTCAGGGCGTCCACCACCCCCACCGCCAACAATAGGAGCGATAGACTTTATCCAGTCTCCTGCTTTCACAGGAGTATTTTTGGAACCGGCTGCCAGCATCACCTTGTCACCTTTCTTCATGAAAAGCATCACTGCGATGTTCTCATACTTATTTTTAAGTTCATCTATCATGGTTTTGATGTCGCCATTGTCCACCTCTTCCACAATGACGTTAATACCGTTCATATCTACTGCACCCAACTCTTTTTTACTCGCAGACTGTGCAGCCTGGACTTCCGACTTCAGAGTCTTGATCTGCTCCTTGAGTTTGGCTATACCTGCCAACGGGTTCTGGTTTTTAAGTTCCGTTTTAATGGCACCGAGTTCATCACGCAATCCTTTTACCGCTTCAACCGCCGCGTTTCCACAGATCGCTTCTATACGTCTCACGCCTGCAGAGACCCCGGACTCTTTCGTGATCATGAACAGTCCTATCTGTGAGACATTCGAAACATGCGTTCCCCCACACAATTCAACTGAAGCATCACCCATACTTACCACACGTACCTCATCTCCGTACTTCTCGCCAAACAGCGCCATCGCACCTGAATGCTTTGCCTCATCGATACTCATGATCTGTGTATTCGCAGGCAGTGCACGAGAGATCTTATCGTTGACCCATGCCTCAACTTTGGCTATCTCCTCAGGAGTCATGGCTTGCGGATGGGAGAAGTCAAAGCGTAGACGTTTGTCGTCATTGAGTGAACCCGCCTGCGAAATATGCTCACCGAGTATCGCACGCAGCCCCGCATGCAACAGGTGCGTTGCAGAGTGATGTTTGGCGATCTCCGCACGGGCTGTGTCGACAACGGCCTCAACCTCGTCACCCACCTGCAGATGCCCCTCAACCTCCGAGAGGTTCATATCAAGGAATTTTTTGGTATCAAGGACTTCGACAGGCTCAGTTCCCGTTCCCTGAGCATGTCGAAGGGTACCTTTGTCTCCTACCTGTCCCCCCGACTCTGCATAAAACGGTGTTTTATCCAGAAGTACCCAACCTCTTCCGTCAAGTTCTGTCGTCTCATGAAACTCCTCGTCCAGCAATGCCAATACTTTTGCCTCGGTGCTTGTAGTCTCATACCCCACAAATTCATTCAGACCAAAGGATTCTTTGAGGGCTTTAAAGTCACCTGTTGCTGCCGCATCGCCCGTACCTTTCCATCCGGCTTTGGACTTGGCTTTTTGGGCATCCATCTTGGCGTTGAAGGCATCCATGTCCAGTTTGATGTTCTTTTCCCGCAACATATCTTCTGTCAGATCCAAAGGAAAACCATAGGTATCATACAGCTTAAAGGCTACCTCACCGTCAAAAACTTCACTGCTCAGCCAATCAGGCTGATTTTCCAATTTCTCATTCAACACCTTAAACATCGTATCGGCATTGAACCCGTAAGGATGTCGTCTGTTGTTGACTTCTTTGTCTTTGCGGTAGTGCATTCTTGCAAGTTCTTCATTGAAAAGTTTGATCCCCGATTCAATGGTCGCAAAGAAACGTTCTTCTTCCAATTTCATAGAGGTTTTAATCGCCTCGCTTCGTTTGGGCAGATAGTCATACTGTGCACCCATCGTATCTACCAAGGTATCTACCAATTTATACATGAACGGCTCACGCAGTCCCAAAAGGTACCCATGACGAATAGCACGACGCATGATGCGTCTAAGCACATAGCCACGCCCTTCTTTGTCAAAGTTCACTCCCTGTGCCAGCAGGAACGAGCAGGAACGAAGGTGATCGGCTATGACCCGGTACGAAGCGGAATTTGGCGCATCAAAATCATAGGGGGTACCAACAAGTTCACCGATCTTGTCCAAGAAAGGCATAAAGAGTGAAGAATGATAGTTGTTGAGTTTGCCTTCTTTGATGGCCACCACACGTTCCAGTCCCATCCCTGTATCGATACTTGGCTTTGGCAGGGGGTTCAGCGTGCCTGTCTCATCACGGAAATACTGCATAAATACCAGGTTCCAGATCTCTAAAAATCTGTCACCCTCTCCGCCCA
>CAYXZY010000141.1:0-4417 GCA_964469685.1 uncultured Sulfurovum sp.
GGCTATGAGAGCAACTATGAGGTAAAGCATAATGTTGGCTAGTTCTGATGAACCAGAGACTTTGGCTAGTGGTGTCATAGCAAAGAGTATGCCTGCAAGGGTAGCGAGTATCACCACCCATGTGGTGTTGGTCAGAAAATCAGTTGTAGGGAGATATGACGCCCCATACTGCGAGAGTGCAGAGACAAGCAGTGCGGAACCAAGCAAAAGAAAAAGGGACTCAAAAGTGATAGGTTTTTTTTGCGCTTCTTTGTCATGCAGTTTCATTCCTACCTCATCGATGAGAGATGTGTCAGCCTTGCTCCACGCATTAAACCGCTTCGCAAAAGGTACGAGTGCGAGGAGTATCATCACCCAGATTGCGTAGTCTATAGAGTCTATGAGCAGGGTGTAACCCATAGCTGAGTCCGGCAGGTTCAATGCACCCTGTATGGCTACCATATTGCCCGTGCCACCCATCCAAGAGCCTGCCAGTGCGGCAAAGGGTTTCCATGACTCCGCGCCAAAAGAAGAGCCAAAGATGGCAAACATCCCCACAAACCCTAGAGCGATACTCGTAGAAGCCAACAGAAAAGTAAGCAACATTTTTTTACCCAGTTTGACTATCTCTCTCATGTCTGCAAGCAGGAGCATGAGAAAGATCATTGCAGGTAAAAGGTTGGATTTGACAGCTTTATAGGTGGCTGTGACAGACTCTGTTTTATGCCAAAGACCAAAGGTAGAAGCCAACATGACCACAAAATAGAGTATGACAATGGCAGGCAGGTACTCAAAAAGTTTGTGTAGGCTCTTCTTTTCCGTATAGACGATGCCGGCAGCCAGCATCATGAGTACTGCCAGGTAGGTAAATCCGTTTTCTATCACGCTATATCCTCTTCATATTATATAATATACTTTTTGAGCAGACCCAAACCAAGTGCTCTGATCTCTTCATGTTTATGGAAGTGGTAGGTGTTGTATGCTACGGTATGCGGCTCTACCAAGACTATGTTCTTGGTTGAGTTCGCAATATGCGTTCGGCTTTGATTGTAAATAAGCAGACGAACGGACTTTTCAAACATTTCCAGAACATTGGCAGTTTTAAAAAAGTTATCAGGCAGTTCTTTTGCAAAGGAATTCTCACCAAGCACATCCACTGCCAGGACATTATGATGACTTGCTTCATTGACCCCAAGGTTCTCGCACAAAAAACCGTCACCATAGATGTCTGCGCCTATCTTATGTTCCTCAAAAATACCCGGGATCGCCATGGTAGCCAGCAGGGCATCTTTGATATAGACATCATCCGCTGCATCAAATACCCGCTTATGACCATTGATGAGATTGGTGGTGATGAGCTTTAGCGGGATAGCCGTATCTTTCATTGTTCTTTGTCCAAACAGTCTTTCAAAAGTAGAGGCCAGCTTTCTTCCATCTATAATGGCATTCCCGTTAAACGAAAATTTTATCCATTTGGTTAACTTTGAAAATGCTTTGATCTCTTCATGTATCTGGGCTTCCTTCATGCCTATGGACTTACAGGCACCTATGATGCCGCCCATACTCGTTCCTACGATCTCTGAAGGTATGATCTGCTCTTCTTCAAGATCATGCAAGACTCCCAAATGTGCAATACCCAATGCCCCACCGCCTGAGAGTACCAATGTAAAGTTGTGTGTGTCGAAATCTTTTATCATGCAGTATTATAGCGTAGCTTGTCATTATGCTATAATAAATCGCAAAGACCATAAAAGGAGTGGATCATAGACATCTCATCTTTTGAATGGGTATATATTTACCTCCTTATACTGTTTGCAGCTTTTTTTGTATTTACGGGGTTAGGGCACATCTTTTACCAGAAACGTTCTCCTGCAAGCATGATGGCATGGATATTGTCTATCATTTTTGTGCCTTTTGTTGCAGTACCGTTTTATTTTCTCGTGGGTATTCGTAAAAGAGAGTCAAAGTATCATAAAGCATATTTGGCTTTTCATAAACCATCAGACAACAGCGCGTATAGTGTGGATGATGCGCATTTAAGCATATTCAAGCCACTGGTGAACAATGGCATTCCGCCTGCAAGCAGTGGTCATACTTTTGATCTGATCACTGATGCGCAAGAGGCATACAGAACGCTGCTGGGTGAGATCAGAGAAGCCAAACACAGTATTGATATCTGTACCTATGTCTTTGTTCTGGATGCCAGTACAGAAGTCATCTATGAAGCCTTGCTCAAAAGAGCAAAAGATGGCGTGAAGGTAAGACTGTTACTGGATACTGTGGGTTCTTTAGGCATTTATCTTCATCAAAGGTCTTTGCGTGCTTTGCGTGATGCAGGAGCTCGCGTGGAATTCTTTACCTCACTGCTTAGAAGACCCTACCTGAACTATATCAGTCTGCGCAATCATAGAAAAATGTATATTTTTGACCAACATACCGTTTTGAGCGGCGGTATGAATCTCAGTGATGAGTATATGGGAGAGCAGGCTGTGTCAAACCGCTATAAAGATCTGCTCTACAGGGTTCAAGGGCCATGCGTAGAATACTTTTGCCAGATTTTTCACAGTGACTGGGTCTATGCAGTGAATGACGAAGGCATCAAAGAGATACCTCGCAAGCATGCCTATGAGGGAAGCGAGATCTTGCAGGTTGTGCCTTCAGGGCCTGATATTCCTAGTGATGCTTTGTATGAAACACTGCTCAATGCTATCTATTGTGCACAGCAACGTTTGTGGATCGTCACTCCCTATTTTGTACCGGATGAAAATATCATGCAGGCGCTTATCATAGCGCATCGTAAAGGCATAGATGTCAAACTCATCACGCCTGAAGCCTCCGACCATATATTTGTGGACTTCGTCAGGATGCCTTATATCAGAGAACTGGATGCCATAGGGGCAGATGTGCTTCTATATAATGACAGCGTCCTTCATGCCAAAGCGATACTCATCGATGACATTGCAGCTATGGTAGGTACGGTAAATCTCGACAACCGTAGTCTTTTTTTCAACTATGAGGTTGTTTCTTTTGTCTACTCCAAAGACGCCATACACAGTTTGAAGATATGGATGGAAACATTGATCTCAGCTTCAAGCAGAAGTATAGGCAAGCCTACAAAATTGCGTGAAGCCATTGAAAATATCATGAAAGTGTTTGCTCCTATACTGTAATGTTCAAACCATCTCAACTGCATCATCGTTCCTGTTCTCTTAAATGCGACAGAGCCGTACCTGAAACATTTGGCTTGCTTTGCTGGAATGTTCACAAGAACAATACAAAACAAAGCAGGTTCAAAACATATCTGGAAACACTGGAAAACGCATATACTTTTATGCTCTTTCAGGAAGCGAATTTTAGAGACGACAGGCATTTTACTTTGCCTAACTTTGCTTTTGACGCTGCTGCGAACCTTGAAGTTAGAGGAGACTTCTATGGTGTACTGACCGCAAGCAAGGTTGAGTCTGACTATGCACAGGCCTATCTTTCTGAAGGACGAGAGAGTCTTGTGGGGCCTCACAAGAGCTTACTTGTCTCCCAGTACCGTTTTGAAGACGGTGAACCGCTGCTGATCTTGAATGTCCATGCCATAAACTTCAGGGAAAATCAGCATTTCAACAAAGAACTGGAGCGTTTTTTAGTCCTTTTGGAGAACTATAAAGGGGCATTGGTGGTAGCTGGGGATTTTAATGTCTGGAACAAAAAACGTATGCAAAAACTGCATCATCTTCGGGAAAATCTGGGTCTGAGCATGGTACCGTTTGAGCAGAGCGACCCTGTGAAGTCATTTATGGGAAACCATTTGGATTTTATCTTTTACAGAGGGTTGAAGGTGCTTGAGTATGCCGTAGAAGATGGTCATGGACTCTCAGACCACAATCCTCTCTTGGTACGGTTTGTTAGAGAGAAGTAGCTTATTTTTTCTTTCGTTTCTTCTCTTCTTCGCGTTTTTTCTTTTGTGCAGCGTAGGTGAATTTACGCTTTTTATCGTAATCGATATAGCCTTTTTTCTCACGAAGGGACTTCTTGACCGGTCTAGCCTGACGCGGTTGTTTGTCTGTGATCTCAAAACCATCCATGATCTCACGTTTGACGTTGAGTTTCAGGTGTTTTTCTATGGTGGTGAACCTGTTGTAGTCATGGATGGTAAGCAGGGTAATGACCTGTCCCTTGTGGTTGGCACGTCCGGTACGTCCTACACGGTGGGTAAAGTCATCCGTCTGCTCAGGGAGGTCATAGTTGATGACCAGCGGAAGTTCAGGTATGTCTATCCCGCGTGCTGCGATATCTGTAGCGATGAGCACTTGAGATTTTTTACTTTTAAAAAGCGTCAGAGCCTTGGCACGGCCACCCCTCTTGATGTCGCCGTGGATGACAGAGGTCCATATGCCTTTTGCCTTAAAATACTCAAAGAGCTTGTCTGCGGTTTCTTTTTTGTTCA
>CAYXZY010000142.1:0-2375 GCA_964469685.1 uncultured Sulfurovum sp.
GTGTTAAATACCGAATACTGGATCCCAAAAAATATCAACTTCCTGTGGGCAATGGGTATGGTACTTGCTGCTACATTCGGACTGCTTGTGATCTCTGGTATTTTTTTATTGATGTACTACAAACCAGATACAAACCTGGCATTTGATTCTGTGAACTACACAATTATGTCAGAAGTAGGGTACGGTTGGCTATGGAGACATATTCACGGTATTGGGGCATCTATAGTATTTTTGATCATCTATATTCATATGTTCACGGGTATCTACTATGGCTCCTATAAAAGAGGTCGAGAGCTCATTTGGCTTTCTGGTATGGCGCTTTTTGTCGCATTCTCTGCAGAAGCCTTTTCCGGATACATGTTACCTTGGGGACAAATGTCCTACTGGGCTGGGATGGTCATCACCAACCTTTTCTCCGGCGGTTCACTTGAAGCCTATGGGCTGGTAGAATGGATCCGTGGTGACTATGTGCCCGGTGATGCATTTTTAACACGTTTTTTTATGTTGCATGTATTTCTTTTGCCATTGGTGATCATAGGGCTGATCGTGTTGCACTTTGGGACACTCAGACTGCCGCATGTCAACAACCAGGAAGGTGAAGAGATAGACTTTGAAGAGTCTGCACAGTTATGGAAAGCAGGGAAAAGAAAAGAGTCCAAAGTGATCCCTTTCTCCCCGGTATTCCTGTCGAAAGATGTATTTGTCATGGGTGTATATTTTATACTTTTCTTCTATTTGGTATTTTATAACTTTAACTTTGCGATGGATCCGGTAAACTTTGACCCTGCAGACGGACTGAAAACACCGGCACACATTTACCCAGAATGGTATTTCTTATGGTCTTACGAGATCCTGCGTCCCTTTGGAAAAGATGCCGGACTGATCGCCTTTGGTATTGCGCAGGCGGCATTTTTCTTCTTACCGTTTATAGACAGAAGCCCAAATGTAGCACCGGCACACAAAAGAGGTCTTTTCCAGATTTGGTTCTGGGTATTGGTGATCGACATGATCGCGCTTACGGCATTGGGTAAATTGCCTCCGACCGATCCGACATTTGCTTTCCTGGGTGTGGTATGTGCTTGGCTGTTCCTGGCAATGGGACCGATCTTGTTCATCATTACGATGTTCGAGAAAAAAATAGAGAAAGGAGCATAACATGAGAGAATTAAAAATATTGGCAGTTGTTGTATTCTTTTCACTATTGACATACTATTTGGTAGAGCCGTATGCCCACCATGAAATGCACAAAAAAGTGGATGCGAACGGAAATGAGATCGTGATTGAGAGTCATGGATTTACGTATGACGGTACAGATGACATCAAAGAAGCGGAGCGTAAAGGCGATGCGGCACTTGTTGCAAAGAAAAAAGCTTTCTGGAACGAGGTAAAAACGGTTGCAGCACTCAAAGGCGATGCCGCAGCAGGTGAAGCCGGGTTTGGTATGTGTTTAGGATGTCACAATGGTGCCAATGTCAACATGGGTGGCGCTATACCGCCAAACTTGGATCATGCCGGGGCTATCTATGACAAGAACTACCTGATCGCTTTGATCAAAGATCCTGCAATGGCATCGAATGTGGACCATAAATATGCAGATACGATGATGCACCCGATGGGTTCGATCAAATCTATGTTGAGCGACGATCAGCAGATCGCTGATGTTGTCGCCTATCTACTTGCGCACAAGGCAGGTGAAGTCACGCCAAAAGAAGCATTTAGCGAAGCCTGTGTACGATGTCATGCCGTACGCTATAAGAAGTTGACTCAGCTGGGTGACACGCCTAAGTTCAAATTTAAAAAAGACGAACTTGCACATGAGATCAAAGTGATCGAAGAGCAAGACAAGGTCAAGGCGTACATGGGTAAACTGCCACCGGATCTTTCTATGATCATCAGAGCCAGATCTGAGCACTTTATGGAGACATTCATAGAAAATCCTCAGTCACAACTTGCCGGTACGTCTATGCCTAGAGTAGGGCTCAATCCTGAGGGCTACGAGAAAGTCAAAGAATACCTCATAGAAGCGGGTGATCCAAGCAAGGCAGAGCGTGAAGCTATAGGGCCTTGGGTTCTTGGGTTCTTTGTGATCTTCGCGATACTGGCGTATCTATGGAAACAATCCCAATGGAGAGACCTCCACTAATCTTTCGCAGTATTGCACTGCATCTTTGAGGGAGTTTGCTCAGTCACTTACTGAGCGTAAGCTCCTTCACAACAACCCTCCAATCTACAGCACACTACAGCGAAAGAAACAGTTGGTTTAAAATGTAATATATACTTAAACAAACAAAATATCCATGAAATATATTACACTGCATCTTTGAGAGAGTTTGCGCAGTGACTTACTGAGCGTAAGCTCCTTCACAACAACCCTC
>CAYXZY010000142.1:2475-4388 GCA_964469685.1 uncultured Sulfurovum sp.
AGCGTAAGCTCCTTCACAACAACCCTCCAATCTACAGCACACTACAGCGAAAGAATTGAGTAATGCTACAAAGAAGCTTCACTATTCACTCCTACCTCCTACTTACTACCTTTTGTTTTATCCCTCTTTTATCTACATTTGGATACCCTAAGCAAATTAATAAATAATGAATTATGGGATTTTATATGCTTATAGATGGACATGGCCGCGAAGTGAATTATCTTCGTATCTCAGTAACTGAACGTTGTAATTTCAGATGCCAGTACTGTATGCCGGAAAAACCCTTTTCGTGGGTACCTAAAGAAAATCTTCTTACTTTTGAGGAACTTTTTTTGTTTGTCAAAGTTGCCATAGACGGCGGGGTCAATAAAATACGCCTTACGGGCGGTGAACCGCTTTTGCGTGAAGACTTGGACAAGTTTATCAAAATGATAAATGACTACAAACCAGGTCTTGACCTTGCACTGACTACCAATGCTTACTTGCTTGCAGATGCCGCCCAGAGGCTTAAAGATGCGGGGCTAAAGCGACTCAATATCTCACTGGACTCACTCAAAGCGGATGTGGCCGCAAAGATCGCAGGCAAAGATGTACTTGCTCAGGTATTTAAAGGCATAGACAAGGCGCTTGAGGTAGGACTGAAGGTCAAGATCAATATGGTGCCCCTGAAGGGTATGAATGATGATGAGATACTGGATATCATGGAGTATTGTAAAGCGCGTGACATGAAAGTCCGTTTCATAGAGTATATGGAGAATGCGCATGCAGACCAGGCACTCAAAGGCATGCACGGTAAAGAGATACTTGAAAAAGTCAAAGAAAAATACACGATCAAAGCGTTGGGAAGAGAGGGTGCCAGTCCATCTTTCAATTACCTGATCCAGGAGACGGGATATGAGTTTGGTCTCATAGATCCGCATAAACATGACTTTTGTGAAAGCTGTAACCGTATCCGCCTGACTGCAGAGGGCAACCTGATACCATGTCTTTATTTTGATGAGGCCTTGAGCATCGCAGAATCGGTGAAAAAAGGTGATATAGAGGGTGCAGCCAATGTTTTGGCAGAGGTACTCAAAGACAAACCCAAAGAAAATAGATGGACAGAAGAAGAACTTGCAGACAGAGAGATCTCTAAGCGTGCATTTTATGAAACCGGCGGGTGATTGCTTTGCAATCAAATGAGGAATTAGGAATGAGGAATGAGGAGTTATTTTGTTTTATTTGACAGAGCAATTCTTCTCTATACAGGGTGAGGGTAAGTATGCTGGGGTGCCTTCTTATTTTTTGCGTACAGGAGGCTGTAATTTAAGCTGTCCTGGTTTTGGTGCCGAGTATGAGGTTGACGGTGAAGTACGTTTGGGGTGTGACACCTATTTTGCAGTGGACAGTCACTTTTCTTCATCTTGGCAGAAGGTCACGTCCGCTGATGTGTTGTCGGCACATCTCATTTATGAATTTGAAAAGATAGGCTACACTCCCAATCTGGTCATTACAGGCGGTGAGCCGTTGATGTATGCCAAAGATGAGGTCTTTTACGGTGTGGTCAAAAAGATGGTCGAACATGGCACAAAGATCACTTTTGAGACCAACGGGACGATCGCAATTGATTTTGAGAAGTATCCTGCCTATAAGGCATGCATCTTTGCCCTTTCATTAAAACTTTCCAATTCCAAAGAGCCTTGGAGCAAGCGCATTGTTCCCAATGCATTGCTGCAGATACAAGAGCACGCCAAAGAGTCATTCCTGAAGTTCACCATTGATGCACAACTGGTAGCCGGTACAGCAGAAGAGGAGATCGGGCAGATAAGGGAGATCCTGCCTGAACTTGAGGTGTATTGTATGCCTGTGGGAGAAAGCAGGGGAAGTATCTGGAAAAATGACAAAGCGGTGTTTGAGTTCTGTATGAAGCACAA
>CAYXZY010000143.1:0-4388 GCA_964469685.1 uncultured Sulfurovum sp.
AACTGATACAATCAGGGCTCATCCCCCCTTCTATTCTGGTACGCAAAGAGGTCTCAGCCAACATTCTTACCGCCCTCTTTCCTGAACGCTTTGAGAACCTGCAGGAAATGCACTACTCGCTTATGCCTGGCTCAGGTCTACTGGAACAGCAAAATGAAGAGCAGTTTTACATCAAGTTAGCTAAGCTTTATCAGACTTCATCTTTGACTTAAAGGATTGTTATGACCTTACAAAAACTTTTTTTGACCTTCGGTGGTGCGGGGCTTAGTCCCAAGGCTCCCGGTACTGTGGGTACACTGGCTTCCCTTCCTGTGGGGCTGGGTATTCTCTATTATCTGGGTATAGAGACACTCTTTATGGTAACACTTGCTGTCACTGTCGTCGGCATTTTTGAAGTGAACAAATATGAAAAAGCCACTGGGCTTCACGATCAGCAACATATTGTCATAGATGAAGCTGCAGGCATGTGGCTTGCGCTCATTGTCACCTACCCCACAGCGCTGAGCATGCACTACGCTTATGCAGAGATACTTGCAGTCATCTTTGCATTTGCCGCATTTCGCCTCTTTGATATCTGGAAACCGTCTACCATCGGTTGGATAGACAGAGAACTCAAAGGCGGCCCAGGCGTTATGCTTGATGATGTCCTGGCAGGTATCGCAGGGGGGCTTTTATCTGCACTGGTTTTACTGGGCATAGAGAAACTTCTCTAAAGGCGAATCAATTTCTCCAAAGTCTCTTTGATCAGTCCTTCGTACTCCTTGAGGACATCAGCACCGACCTCTTTGCCTGAACGAAAGCGTTTATGGTATTTTTCCAGAGATTTTCTAAGATCCTCACTGAGCCATTTGTCTTTAAATGTCGCATCCATCTCCAGATCCACTGTGCCTCTTATGGCATGTGAACGTTTTGAAACCTTATAGGTATGATACAGTGCGCGTCCAAGCAAAATATAGGGGAAATTTCTATTTTGCATAGGACCCATCTGTAGATATTTTTTGCCCAATGTCTTGCCCAGCACCTTTATCTCGGAGAGTTCATTAAAGCCAAAGTAGGCGCCTACTCCACCTACGATCCCTCCAATGAGTCCGCCCACCAGCAAGGTATGTCCCGCAAAAAGCAAGTCTACACCCGCACCCGTGACCGCACCCGAAGTTGCCCCAGTAACGATAAGCTCATTTCGTGTAAGACCAAAAACGGAAGCGGATTCCTTAGAAAAGAGATCCATCCCTTCAAAGGTCAGGTTTTCCTGTTTCATCTCAAGATGCGTGTGATTCCAGGCACGTTCTATCTTCTCTTGTGCCTGGTGTTCAAGTTCACGCAGTGTATTCTTATAGTTTGTCTCTATGGTTACCCTGTCCTCATCTGTAGCATCTTCTGTACTAAACCCCAGCGTTTCCACCAGGCTTGTCGACTCATACACCAGCCTTGTGATGAGAAAGGCCGATCTGTCCAGCATCTGCTCCTGGTAAGCCTCAAAAAGTTTGATGGAGTCTTTGACGGGTTTTATCCATTCTTCTTTTAACTGCGCCATACTTTCCAGTATGCTCATGTGCTGCATCAGGTTCGACTCCAAAGGATTGAAGGTCCGCACGATCTGAAAATACTGCTCCAAAGCACGTTTCCACTCCTGGGTATAGTCTGACTCCTCAATGTGGTTAATCAGGGCCATAGAGGGTTGCCCTGTCCATCGGAGCACTTCCATCTCCGCTTCATACTCTTTGCCATAAGGTTTGGATGCGTCCACCACATAAATGATACCCGCTCCTTCCATGATGGGCTCCAGCAGCTGCACCTCGTCAGTGAAGTCCTTATCGTCTTTATGTGTATTGATGAATGCCCGTACAACTTCATGTTTCTTATCCGCTGAGACCTCATGTTTTTCAAGCCATTCCAGTACCCGTCTGGCACGCTGAAAGCCCGGCGTATCGTACAGTTCATACAGTACTTTGCCATCTACCCTAAGAGGAAAAGAACGTTTTTTGGTCGTTGTGCCCGGTGTATCTGATATCTGCACAGAGTCATCCATTGCCAATGCAGAAACAATGGAGCTTTTACCCTTGTTCGGGTGTCCTACCACAGCAAATACAGGATGCTTTTTTAACGTTTCAGCCATATCTTCCCCTCACCAATCGTTGATAGTTTTCTATCCCATATGTCCACTTGTGCGGCTTTGGCCCGATAGTGATTGTCTGCTGTGCCTACAGGAACGATGATGACCTTGTCCACTTTGCTGGAAAGTGCTTTTACATAATCTACAAAATCCATCGTAGGCGGCTCCCAGCTTTTGACGAACAAGAGTACTTCTCCATGGCTTTTGGAAATGATCTCATTGTCTTCATCAAGACTGTTGGATCCTCCCACTTCATAAAATTTAGGGGCAATCACACCATAGGAATCACTCAATACTACCAGTTGATCTTTGGGAATTGCCCAGCCCTGCACCACATCATAGGAAGTATCCAGACGGTTTACGATCTGAGCATAATCACTCTGTGTAGGCACAAAAACCTCTTCTGTACCTGAAGCCTGTGTGCTGATAATGGGCTCATTCATCTCCCTTAGCAGTCTCTCTGTACCGCTCAATGCATAAAGTGATTTTTTAATGGCTCTTTTGAGACCAACACTTGCAAGCAGATAAAATAAAAATCGTAAAATGATCGCATAAAACAGCGTGGCCATTGCCAAGAATTTCCACCATTGGCCAAGCATCGAAGCATTGCCTATCATCTCTTCGCTGAGCTTATCCCCAAGCCTGAAGTATTGGCTGTGCTCTATGAGCTCCAAAGAGGGAACAGCTGAAGGTACCAGGTCTTTCCAGGGATACGCCATGAAATGTAAAAATGCATGAAAGGTCTCCGGTGAAATATCCAGTGTGGTACTCCAGGCAAAGGCAATATCTTTGGTCACTATCATCCCCAAAAGTGCCAGAAGCAGTCCAAAGGAAAAACATAAAGCAATGATCTGCGAACGCTTGATGACCACCCAGTTGGCCAGTAAAGGATTGATCTTGAGTGATTTTAGGTCTTCTTGAACACTGTTGGGAAGGAATGACAGCACCTTCACCATCCAGTATGCCGGAGAAATATGGACCAGCATGCTCTGTGCACTGTTGGCCCGGAACATCGAAATCAATGTCAGCGTCATTGTAAAAAGCGGCAAGAAAACAGCCATCGCCATAAAATACACCACATTCACCGGTTCTTTTCCACTGTATGACAGCAGTGCCAGCCCAGACAGCAAGCCCAAGATAAATGCAATCACCGAGACACTCAGTGTGATACCGTACATATAATTGGCGTATTTCTCAGAAAGTCGTGGCCGGGGAAGCTTTTCAATATGCTCATCAATCCATGCAAGTATCTGTTCTGTGGGTTTGTTGTTAAGTAAGATCTGCGATAAACCAAATGCACGGTTTTCTTCACGAGTTATATTTTTGAGTGCCAGTAGCTCATAGAGATTTAGATATGATTTTATAGTCATCTACCAGTCGTCCTCAGTTCATCAAAGAATATGGATATTATACTCAAAGTTGCGTTAAAGTGTTTCAAGAGCGGTGACGTACTATTCAACATCTGCCAAGACTAACGCAAACAACACATTGACACCTGACTCAGTCAATACTTTTTGTGCTTCTTGCAATGTGATGCCTGTGGTGACAATGTCATCGACAAGTATGACATCCACCTCTTTTTTGCCGCTATAGACAAAACTTCTGGGATGGTCAAGACGAAACTGTAAACTTTTACCTGAATAACTCACTCTGTTCTGCGCTATGAGTGATGCGTGCTGCGGTAGACTGTTGTGCATTTTCATCTGACGGGTCAAAATACCCACATGCGCATACCCGTTTTTGACATACTCATCCACCCCGACAATGTAAACCACTCTGTCATCCGCTTCCAGAAACTCTTCTATAAAGGGTTTCAATGTCATCTTGGCAAGGGCTTTGTAGATGCGGTAGCCTTCAGGTTTATGTTTGGTGTGCAGCAAGGCTTCAAGATGAGGGTATTTGTAAAAATAGATCACATCCAGTGTCCCTACTTTACGTGTACCGATGGTAGGAGAAAAAAGGTTTTTTCTACATTTTTTGCATATTATATCAATGCTTAATGCAGCACAGGAGTAACAACGCATGCGTCCTTTTCCTTGATACTAAAAAAATAGAGGGTTTGAAACATTGGTGACCTTGCAGCATAGATTTATTAGAGGGTTCAGATATTATACTGCAATAAAATAAAGGGTTGCGACACTGTTGTCAGACAGTGTCGCAAGAGTATGGATTGTACTATTTTGAAGCGTGGGTGATTCTCATAAGTTTATGTAGCATAGCACCAAAAATTATCATAGTAAATAGTGTCATTTGTCCTAATATATTTTTCATAATG
>CAYXZY010000144.1:0-4386 GCA_964469685.1 uncultured Sulfurovum sp.
ACCACTTTATATGAGGATAAAAAATGGAAAAAAATAATACAAAAACCTATTGGCCGCATATGATCATCGGTTTTTTGATTATTGGTATTACATTGGGCTACTGGACTGTAAAATCTGCGAGTTCACTTCCTGTGCAGGAAGTGAACAAGTATATGCTCAAGTATCAGATGGCAGATATAAATATCAACGACATACTAGAAAAAAAAGCTGCATTTGATAAACAGTATAGGATTGAAATAGAAAACATTGAAATGATGCCGATGATCGACAATATCAATTCAAATCTCCCTCAGCCAAATGTAGTCAAGCTAGCACAGGGCTTGAACAGCTTTACCTATAAGGTATTGAGCAAAGCAGGCACGACAGTGAATGATGCGAATGTGACTTTTTTGCTCACAAGACCGCACAGCAGGGAAGAAGACCACTTGGTTGAAAATATACCTCTTGAAAATGGTACCTATGTTGTCAAAGATATTGAGATCGAAAAACCGGGAAGATATACACTGCAGCTTAGAGCAGCCATTGGTGATGCCATAGGATACAGTGAGATCCCTGCATACCTCAAACCTTAGATATTTTTTCTATGACATCAACTTAGATGGTCATAGAAAATATCTTGCCTTCAGGCTGATTTCTGGCCAATCTGAGATCAAATGCCATACAGACATTTCTTACGAACATTCTAGCAGACTCTTTGACTACCAATGTATTGGGATGCAGTTCTATGAGGTCATCTTTTTTCATCTCGTCAAGTCTTTGGATAATCTCGCCCATGTTTTCAAGTTGCATAGCTTCATCTTCCCAGGAGGTCTCAAGGTTACACATGAGGTTTAAAATGTGTTGACGTACTGTGAGGTCTTCATCTGTAAGCAGATGTCCCCTAAAGACAGGGAGTTTTCCTTCGTTGACACGGTCAATGTAGTCTTCCACGCGTTTTTCGTTTTGTGCAAAAGCATACCAGGAGTCAGAGATGGAGGACATGCCCAGACCTATCATCAACTTCGTCTTTCCCGCAGTGTAGCCCATGAAGTTTCTATGTAGTTTTTTCTCTTTCATGGCTTTGTAAAGCTTATCTGTAGGCAATGCGAAGTGATCCATCCCGATCTCTTCGTAGCCTGCTTCATAAAAAAGCGCTTTACCGCGTTCATAGAGTGCTCTCTTTTGAGCATCTTGGGGCAGGTCGTTTTCATCAAACCCTCTTTGACCTACCCCTTTGATCCAAGGGACATGGGCATAAGAGTAGTAGGCGATCCTGTCAGGTCTGAGTGCCACGGTTTTGGCAATGGTGTCTTCGATGCTCTCCATGCTTTGATGAGGAAGTCCGAAAATAATGTCGTGTGAGATGGACTTATAGCCGATCTCTCTGCTGATGGCATTGATGTGTTGTACGGTTTCATAGGTTTGTGTTCGGTTGATGGCAGTCTGTACTTTGGCGTCATAGTCCTGTATGCCAAAAGAAGTACGGTCAAACCCAAGGTCGAACATGGTTTGCATCTGTTCTTTGGTGGTCTCATTGGGATGTGCTTCAAAGGAGAAGTCGAAGTTCTCATGCCTGGTTGCCAGCTGAAAGATACCGTCAATTAAGCGTTTGAGGTTCGCCGCTGAAAAGAATGTCGGGGTACCTCCGCCAAGGTGTATTTCTGCAATGGAGGGTGTGTCTTTGAGAAGATCCACATACAGTTGCCATTCCTTTAAAACAGTATCTATGTAGGCATCTTCTACTGAGTGCTGTTTGGTGATGTGTTTGTGGCAGGCACAAAAAGTACAGAGATTTTCGCAGTAAGGCATGTGGATATACAATGAGATGCCTTCCTCTTTGTTGCTCTCGTTAAAAGCACGGATGACCGTCTCTTCCCAGTCGTGCATTGCTATACCCTCTGAATCCCAAAATGGAACGGTTGGGTATGAGGTGTAGCGAGGGCCTGGTATATTGTATTTTTGTATGAGTCCGGTATGCATGTAGATCCTTGGCAAGGTAAAACTTTTGTAGGACTATTATATCTAAAGCTCACTATAACATTTATGATGGATGTCAATGTTCCTATGCTATACTTCTTGCATGAATGAACTGCACATCTACCCTACCTCAAGAGCTTTAAGGGCTGTAAGCCAGCACCATACAGTACAAAATGGTCTGCTGCCCACACTGATGCGCATGGATGAGTTTGAACAGCGTGCTATGCTGCTTGAAGACAAAATCCAGATAGATCCTTTACAGCGTATATTGTATTTGAAAGAAGCTGCGAACTTTGAAGCATTTTTGGATTTAAAACTCGACATTTCATTGGTCAAGTTTTTCACCAAAAGTGATGCTTTGTTCAAATTCTTTGAAGAGTTGGCAGCTGAAGGGGTTGGGTTTGATACCCTGGCGCAGGCAGATGCCTATGCAGAGTTTGGTACACACCTTGAAATACTGCAGCGGCTGCTGGAAAATTATCATAGGCTGTTAGCACAAAAAGGGTTGACAGATAAAGCATTTATACCCAAGTCGTATAGACTCAATGAGGGGTTTTTGCGCGGCTATGAAAGTATAGACATCCATCTTGAAGGGTATTTGAGTCATTTTGAATTGGGCTTGTTGGAAAAGATTGCAAAGAAAGTCCCCCTTGTTTTGCACTACAGTACGTCAAAATTTAACAAGAAAATGCAGGAACGTTTTGCAGCACTTGGGGTAACGCTGCAGAATGATACCCATAGTACATTTTCACTGAGTGAAAAACGTATTCTCCAGGCAGTGCCTAATGACAGTCAGCTGCAAGCCTCGGTCTATGCTGTAGAAGAAAGAGAAGAGCAGATAGCCCTTGCATTTGTACAGATAGACAACATGGTAAGATCGGGTATCGCTCCTGAAGCGATAGCCCTTATATTGCCCGATGAAAGTTTTAAAGAACACTTTGCACTGTTTGATACGCACAATAACCTGAACTTTGCCATGGGGTACGACTACAGTAATGGGCGTATCTATAGATCTTTGGAAGCCCTGTACCGATACTGGCAAAGCTATGATGAGCCAAGCAAGAAGCTGTTGGAGCGTTATGGTTTCAGTATGGAGGAGATCGACAAGATACCAGCAGGCAAAAAAGTAAAAGTACAGGATTTCTTTGAAGCGGTAGATGCTTTGGGTTTGCACGAGTGCCCTTTGGGTGACTCAGAAAAGAAAGAGACGTATAACGAACGCGTGTATGAAAAATATCTGCATTTCACCAAGGTACTTGAAGCAGAAGAGATGACGCATAAAGAGTGGCTGTTCCTGTGGCTGAAGTCACTCTCCAAAGTGACACTCGATGATGTACGAGGCGGCAAGGTGACCGTGATGGGGGTACTTGAGACCAGAGGGGTAAGTTTTGAAGGGGTGGTCATTGTGGACTTTAACGAGGGCGTGGTGCCTGCTACTTCCAGCAAAGACCAGTTTCTAAACTCCGGGGTACGAGCATTCGCGAACCTGCCCACGAAACATGACAGAGAAGCCCTGCAAAAGCAGTACTATAAACGGCTCTTAGAGCAGGCTAAACAAGCCAGCATCGTTTACAGTACCTCTGACAACAAGCTGCCTTCAAAGTTTCTCTATGAGCTTGGTTTGGACAAAGCCCGGCAAACCCAAGCACAGTTTGACTTGCTCTATGCACAGCCCTCACAACTGCAAGCACACAAAGACCCTGTGGTAGAAGATTTTGATGCGACTAGCGTTACCTGGTCGGCCTCACGTTTAAAAACGTTTTTAGACTGTAAACGCAAGTACTACTACAGGTACATCCAAAAGATACAGGCAAAGCCAGAAGATGAGCTAAATGAAGGGGCATTCTTACACAGTCTTTTAGACCACCTTCATAGAGAACATGACAGCTATAAGACAAAAGAAGAGATGCAAAAACAGATAGATGTGTTGCTGGGCAGCCTCTTGCCATATGACGATGCCAAGACCACCTACCAAAAGCTACTTTGGAAAGAGAAGCTCAATGGATTTGTGGAAACACAGATACGCCATTTTGCCAATGACTGGAAAGTGGTAGAGAGAGAAAAAGAGTTCCAAGGGGAGATAGGCGGACTACGTTTTAAGGGACGCATAGACCGCATAGACCAAAATGCTACCCATACCTTGGTACTGGACTACAAAAGCGGAAGCACCAAAGAAGCACAAAAAACCAAAAATATAGAAACGCTCAACGACTTACAAATGAGCATCTACCATCAGATGCTAAACGGCAAATACCAAAACATCAACCTTGCATTCGTCAAACTCTTTGAAAATGGAGAGATAGAAGAGATCACAGCTCTCGAAGAGAAAAATGAACGTCTAGCAGAGGTCATTGTAGAACTCAAACAGACCAAGGGTTTTGTGGCAGAGAAGTGTGAGGACTTACAAAAGTGTAAATGGTGTGAGTTTGC
>CAYXZY010000145.1:0-4333 GCA_964469685.1 uncultured Sulfurovum sp.
GATCCCCTCTACACACATGTCCTTGTATCTTTCGTACGATTCCATCACACGCAATGCTTTTCTACCTGCATGTTTACGGTTACGCTTGAGATGCTCAAAGCCTATTGCTCCGTTGACAAGGCCTTTGGTAAGCAGTGCCAAAGGGTGATCACCCAATCTCAGAGGATGCCAGGCTTCTTCAAGCACTTCATGTGCCTCGAAATATTCCTCTTCATCTAACAATTTCATATATTCTTTAAGGGCACCTTCTAGATCATCATTCATGGTTAGCATTATTGTACCGCCTTGTTTATTTTTTCTATGAGTTTTGTGATGTTTTTATCATGCGCAAAACACATAGTGGTTTTACAGGCAAGATACTCATCACTCTCTTGCACGGCACTTAAAACAAATGGATACGTGAGTGTATCTATCTGCTTTTGTGCCAAACGTAACTTTTCTTTACTTGCATGGATAATAATATCGCCTTTTAGCAGACGCAGATAGACATGCACTAGCTTCGGGGCAAATGCAGGGTTTTTTTCCAGTACTGCACCATGTTCTCTTATGGTCTTCTTGACAGTCTCCATGTATGCCATACGGGAAGTCAGGGAAGCCATTGTGAGCAGGTTGTCCAGCATCACTGACAGCGCAGAGGTATAATACCTGTCATCAAAGCCTGCTTTTGCTTCTATGCCATCATTGCTAAGATACCAGCTATTGTTTCTGTAAAACTTTGTCAGAGCTTCCTGTGTCAACGTTTCGGCCAAAGACAGATACCCTGCTTCATGGCTTCGCGCATAGCCATACAGGAGCGCATCGATCAAAAATGCGTAGTCTTCCAGCAGTGCTTCCTGCTTAGGTGCTTTTCCTGCGAGAGTCTGATGGTACAAGATCTCTTTTACTCTCATCATGGCAAGCAGTGCCTCCAAACGTTTTTTCGCCAAAGTCAGATACTTCTCTTCCATCCTGCTTGCAGCAAAGAGTGCTTTGATCATCATGGCATTCCAGGCGGTGATCACTTTGGTGTCTACAAACGGAAATGTTCTTTGGCTGCTTCTTTCTTTGAGAAATCTCTTCACCTCATTTAACTTCACGGGCTTAACTGCATGGGTGATGTGCGTGTGGGAAAATTCCCCGTCAATGTTCCCGTCCTCTTCTATACCCAGGTAGGCCAAAGCATCCTCTACCTCTTTCACATCCATACCTTTAAGGAGCAATGCTTTTTTGACCTCTTCGTATGCATAGATGAAATACCCGCCCTCTTCACCATCGGAGTCTGCATCACTGGCACTGAGGTACACACCTGATTTTAAAAAGTGTGTTTCCATGTGTGCTATGGTCTCATCAACGACCTGTTTATACAGAGGTTCTTTTGTCCTCTCGTACAGCCGCACATACAGAGGAATAAGCTCTGCATTGGTATAAAGCATTTTTTCAAAGTGTGGTATCTGCCAGGCATCGTCAGTCGTGTACCTGAAAAAGCCGCCACCTATCTGATCATAGATCCCTCCCAGTGCCATTTTCTTGAGTGTATGTGCTGCCATCTGGTAGGCATGCTTGTCATTCTCCAGTGCATACATGTCCAAAAGCAGCTCCAGCTTGGAGGCTTCAGGGAATTTTGGCCTGGAGGCAAATCCGCCATTTTTCCGGTCATACTGTCCGGCTATGGCCTGCACTGCCTGCTTGAGGATTTTTTCTTCGTTTGCTGATTGCAGCCTGGTGTTCTTCTTGGGGTTTTTATGAGAAGATAGCCTCTTTGCAAAGGCTTTTTTGTCTTTGTGCAGCGCGACAAAAGCTGGCAGCAGCTGCAAAAGCCCCTTTGAACCATAGCCTTCTTCTTTGGGTATATAGGTGGCCAAATGAAATACCTCAGCATTGGGGGACATAAATACACTCAAAGGCCAGCCCCCTCTTCTTCCGTGCACATCCATATAGAGCGTTTGGTATTTTTTGTCTATTTGCGGGTATTCCTCTCTGTCTACCTTAATGGAGATGAATTCATCATTGAGCAACGTCGCCACATCTGTGTCAGTAAAACTCTCTTCTTCCATCACATGACACCAGTGACAGGTGCTGTAACCTATAGAGAGAAAGATCAGCTTATGTTCTTTTTTTGCCATCTGCAAAGCTTCTTCTCCCCATGGGTACCAGTTGACAGGGTTATGCGCATGTTGCTGCAAATAGGGAGAACTCTCTTTTATCAGCGCATTGGTATAAGTAGATTCTGCCCAAAGCATACATGACAGTAGCATCAAAAACAGTATTTTTTGCATGTCTCATCCGTAGGGTGGATGTATCCACCAAATTATTTGTAAATAAAATATAAGGTAGATAATTCCACCTTCCATTTTGTTATAATAACTTCAATATACCATAAAGTAGGATGTATGACCAAACAAGAAAAACAAATGATCAAAGAAAAAATAGAAAATGACATCATCACCCTCAGCGAGCAAATAAAAGATTTGGAAACAAAAGTAAAACCCATCTCTCCGGACTGTGGCCTGGGAAGACTTACCCGTCTGGAAGCGATGGGAGAACAACATGTAAACAACAAAGTCTTAGATGAATCACGCATCAGACTCACACGCCTGGGCAATGCCCTGCAACGCATTGACAAACCTATGTTTGGCATCTGCATAGAGTGTGAAGAACCCATAGGTCCAGGGCGTATGTCTGTACGACCTGAAAGCGTACGATGTATAGAATGTGCCAACAGGCACTAAATACTGTAATTTTTATAAAGATTATGTTCAGTATTAAGTAAATGTTATATACTATACATCATCTAACACCAAGGAGAACGTTTTATGTTAAAAAAAATATCAGTGATTGCCACAGTCATTTTAGGTCTGAGTGTTTCGGTCAGCGCCACAGAATTCATGGATGCCACCTGGGCAAAAAATGCCTGTAAAGCATGGAATAACAATGCCACGCTCACCAACAAACTTGCCAAATGGGCCAGCAACGACAAAGGCCGCGGCTATAAGATTATTCAGATGTACCGCACCCCATGTGGCGAGAAGAGCAAAATACAACTGAACATTAAATATGACAACGGAAAGTCAAAATGTGTCTATGGCGGGAAACCTGATGGCAAGAAAGTGGACACAGATGTGGATTATGTCATGCATGCAAGCGACAAAGACTGGACATGTATGGGAAAAGGCAGCTTTGGCTGTGGCGCAATGGGTGCTATGGCTTCAGGAAAACTAAAATTTAACGGACCAAAAATGGAAGCCATGGGAGTGATGGGGCCTTTTGAATCTTTTCTTCAACTTACAGGAAAAGTACCTGGCAACAAAGGTGCATGTAAAAAATAATTTTTACATGCCTATAAACTCTCAATATTCCCCACAACCTTACCCACAATGGTCACCTCGTCTGCAGGTACGGCTTGTGGAGGGTACATGCTGTTGTCAGAGATGAGTTCTATCATCCCGTCTGCACGCTGCTGAATACGCTTGATGAACAACCCGCCCGTAGTGGATGCTATAAAAATACCATTTTTGTTAATGTTGGTTTCTGTTCTGTCCACAAAAACGATGCTTCCGTCTTGCAGTGTAGGCTCCATGGATTCACCATCTACATGAATGGCTTCAAGCTCAGTATTGCCCATGCCGACCATATTGTGCATGATCTTTTCATCTATAGTGATGGTCTCATAGTTTTCATCAAAGACCTCAGCCCCACCCCCGGCAGATGCACGAATGTCAGAAAAGTAACGCACCTGAAAGAACTTCTCTGTCTCAGACTTGAGCATCTCCACTGCCTGGTCAAAGAAAAGCCAATTGACCGATATCTTCTTTAAAGCACAAAACTCCAAAATCTCTTCATAAGGGATAGAGTTTCTTTTTTTCATCGTGGCAAAAGACGAAGAGGGTATATTGAGTGCCTCTGCCACATCTTTGTCGAAGATCTTTTTCCCTAACATGTTTTCCGAAAGTATCAGTTTTAATCTTTCAATCACATCACTCAAAACTAACATTCTGTCTCCTTTGGACGTATATTTTCATTATTATATACAAGTTTTTCTTAAAAATATGTCAATTTGAGCTTTTTTTAATAAAATATTTCTTTTTGATATATAATTTGACATATGAAGAACGTAATAAATGACAAAAGCTTGTCATTTTAGTGACGGAACCGAAATGGTCGTAGCAAAGCGAAGCCATAAAGGAACCAAGTTTGTTCTTCACATCAAACTTAAAGGATTTAAAATGAGTTATTCACAAGACAAAGAATTATTGAGTTACGCGATGAAAATGGGATGTAAAACAGCAGCGGAGTTTGCACTGTTTTTAAAAGCAAGAGCGTCTATCTTGGCACTGTAGGGGTAAATGCCATTTTT
>CAYXZY010000146.1:0-4308 GCA_964469685.1 uncultured Sulfurovum sp.
GAGAAGTTTGGAGATAAAGTGTATGAGGCAGAGCTTGAAGGACTGGTCACGATACAGCAAGGTATCGTGAGGTTAAACTAATTTTTTCTTATGAGTACATTAGGGTAGGTATTTGCTTTTTGATTCTTTCTGTTGGCTTGTGTTTGAATCTTGGCAATTTCCACTTCTTCGACCTCCTGGGCTATCAGGGATAGCATATTGGCTTTGGTCACTTCTATTTGTGCCAGATAGGACGAGATCTTCGCTGTTGCTTTTGCTTTGACTTTTTCCAGGTCTACATGATCATAGTCATGTAGAGCATCAGGAGATTCCTTCAATTGGGCTTCTATCTTTGAGCGTGCCATCTCTACTCGGGAAACAGCACGTGCCACTTCTGCCTGTGCTCTGGCTTTAGCGATCTGAATGGCTGAGACATTTTTGGCAATCGTCAGTGTTTCATCTGGAAATTTGAGCATTTGGGGTGCTTTGGTCTTGCTTATTTCTACGCGTTCAGTGGCTTTGACAATGTTCTGTGCAGCTTTCGCTTTGGCCACTTCAACAGAAGCAACTGCATTGGCGATGGTATTGATGGAAGTAGGATCCATCTTGTCTATAGCTTTGGTTATAAGACTCATTGCATTTGCTTTGGCTATTTCCACGTCAGCAGTGCTCTTGGCAATCTCACCAATGGCATGGGTTTCAATGATCTTTGTGGCATGGGTGCGATTGTTATGTGGTGATGATGCTCTGGCTTCATCAACCCTTTTGACCATTGAATGTAAGGCTTTTACAGCGTCTTTTCTAGCATTCTCAACACGTTCAACAGCTACATTGAGCGTGTTGGGGGTATGTAAAGCAGCAGGGGTATCTTGTGTAGCATGAAGCGTAGAGGCGGTTGTCAATAAGAGTAGGGCAAGTGTTAGTTTCATAGAAATATCCTTTCATAATATTATATTATAACTATACATAAAATATATGGATAAAATAAGGATAAATAGAAAAAAATTATGAAATGGATAAAAATACCACTCCAAGAGCGGCATTTTTCATAGATATTCGCAGAGTGCTGCTGTAGTGAAAGATCAGACTATTTTTTCTTGACAGAGAGTTCCGCGATGAGTTCTTCAAGATGGCGCTCAGAAAGCATCCCCGCTTGAACGAACTGTACATTGCCATCGGTATCAAGGGCTACCAGGAAAGGAATACTGCCTCTCCATTGCGCTCTTTGTTGGATGTAATTTACCAGTTCTGAAGCGGTCTCTTCAGGCACTACAATATAGTTCATGCCTTTTTCTTTTGCAAATGCGGTAACTTGCGCAGTGTTGTACCCTTGTACCTCAATAGCGACGATAGCCAGTGTGTCTTTGTATTTTTCCTGCAGTTTGATAAGGTGCGGGATCGATGCCAGACATGGAGGGCATTTGTGACCAAAAAATTCAAGAAATATGACTTTGCCTTGAAGCCCTTCAATATTCAGTCCCTGATCTGTCCCCTGTACTTTATAGGTTTTACCACTTGTGTCAGTCATGGACATTACCGGTCCTAGGGGTTTGTTTTCTGTTGCCTGCGTATAAGTGATGAGTGTGAATATCATGAATACAGAGAGTAAGATTTTTTGCATAGTGAGCCTTTTTTTAATTTATTATACACAAATAAAATGTAAGAATTGTGTAATTGCTGCAATAGTGTATTAAGAGCACTTGAATTGGAGGGAGGGAATATTTAAAGGAGACCTAATTCATATGAAAGGGAAAAAGAATGTTTTAGGTGTTCAAGTGCTCTTATGAAGTGATTATAGATACCCAAGGTTAACCGTATGCAAATAAAGCCTGATGTTGTATAATGTGACACATGATGAAAGGAAATTGAATGATGAAAAATATTTTATGTTTGTTCGCTTGTCTGACAGTGTTTATGCAGGCAGAAACACTGGAAAGAAAAATTGGGCAAATGCTGATGGTCGGATTTCATGGTACCACAGCTACACCTGATACGCAGATCTGTAAAGATATCAAACAGTACAATGTCGGTGCGGTGATTTTGTTTGACTATAATCCGGTCAATAAGAATAAACCTAAGAATATTGCAACTAAACAACAATTAGCCAAACTTACAAAACAGCTTCAGGCCTGTACCTCAGATGGAAAACTGCTCATTGCTGTCGACCAAGAAGGCGGGAAAGTCCAAAGACTTAAAAGAAAATACGGCTTTTACGGGTTGTTTCCCAAAGCATCAGATGTCATCAAAATGGATCAAAGTAAAGTACGATCTACCTATACACATATGAGTAAAGAGCTTCACTCGGTAGGTATCAACTATGATCTGGCTCCGGTCGTGGACCTGGATATCAATGCGAAAAATCATGTCATACATGGACTGGGGCGCTCTTTTGGGAAAGACCCCAAAATGGTTGCCAGGTATGCTTCAACATTCATTGATGCAATGCACAGCAACGGTGTGCTGACCTCCATCAAACATTTTCCGGGACATGGCTCATCCGTGGGAGATACGCATAAAGGTTTTGTGGATGTGACACACTTGTGGCAAGCCAAAGAGTTGGAGCCGTATGCGCTGCTTAAAGACAAGGCTGACACCGTCATGGTAGCACATGTCTTTAACAAAAAGCTTGATGCACAATATCCGGCATCACTCTCATATAAAACGATCACCAAGTTATTGCGATGGAAGCTGGACTATCATGGTGTTGTGATCACGGATGATCTGCAGATGGGCGCCATCAGCAAAAAATATGGTCTTGGAAATACCCTCAAACTTGCCATCAATGCAGGCAATGACATCTTGCTTATAGGCAACCAGCTTGACCCCAGAAAAGTAAAAAGTACCAAGAAGCTTGTAGAGACGATAGATGCTCTAGTGAAAAGCGGTGAGATAAAAAAAGAGAGTATTGACAAGGCGTATCAACGCATACAAAAGCTCAAAGAAAAATTATAAGAAGGAGATAGTATGAAAAACATTGTTTCAAAAGTGATTAAATATGGACCAATTCTTTTTATGTTGTATAAAAAATTTAGAAAAAGATAGTTTTCTCATGCTGAAAGATAGCGCTCTAAAATAATCTTTGCGGCTATCGAATCGATCTTTCCGTCTTTTTTGTGTCGGAAGACCCCTTGGGTGAGTTCCTTGGCTTCTATGCTTGAGCTTTGCTCATCCTGATAGGCTACCGGTATGGTAAGTTCCAGCAGTGAGACAAAGTGTTTGATACGCCGCTCCATCTCTTCTGAGCTTGTAGCATCTTTGGGCAGACCTACGATCAATTTTTCTATTTCCCATGTTTGAAGGAGGGCGCTGACATCTCTTGCGGCCTGGTTGCGGTTTTTTCGAAGGATCGCATCTTGAGGAACTACAATACTCCCATCCAGGCAGATGGCTACACCTATGCGCTTGAGTCCTACATCTATACTGGCCAATTTCATTAACGTATCTCTGCAATAAAAGCATCGTTTTTTATCTGCTTTCTTACCCCGGAGAGGGCAAAAGAGGCATCACTTTTTGTAAGGTAAGGGCCGATAAGCAGTTTTGAGATCTCTCTGCCATCTTTTGGGAAATGGATGATCTTGTGCTTGTATCCGTTACGTGTGATGGTGTAGATGAGTGAAGGTTTCGGCTTGCCTATAAAGGAACCTACCTGAATATAGAAGTTTCCGCTTGCTGAAGACTGCTCTATCTCCTGAAGCGGTGCTTTAATGACAATCGCTTTACCACTTTGTGCCCCACCGGCACTTCTCTCTTGGGATATTGGAGATGAGTTGGGTTTCTGTTCGGCTTTTGCTACCGTTGTTACCGGTGAAACAGTAGCTGTGTCCCATACCTCTGCTTTGGGGGTCTGTATCTTTTTTTCGGGAAGATACCTGCGACAGACCCGCAGACGCTTTTTATAGTAGGGTGAGGTGAAGAGGTTGGAATAGACTACTTCATGCTTGATGGTACTTGCATGGGTGAACCACCCATCACCCATGTACATGCCTACATGAGTGATTTTTTTCGGCCGTTTTTTATTTGTTGCGAAAAATATCAGATCTCCGTATTTTAAGTCATCCGGAGATACATATTTTCCTACTTTTGCCTGCTTTCGTGCAACACGGGGAATATCGATGCCCATACTCCCATACATATAGTACGTAAAGCCCGAACAATCAAAATGATTTGGTCCTTCTTCAGCCCATACGTAAGGACTGCCTTGAAGCTTTTTGACCATTTTTTTCAAGCTTTTTTTGCTGGGTGCGTACTTTACTTTTGGTTTTTCTATTTTGTAGTTTGGATTTTTGGGGTGCGGATTGGGTTTTTGACCACATGAGGTCAAGACCAGGG
>CAYXZY010000147.1:0-4299 GCA_964469685.1 uncultured Sulfurovum sp.
ATTGGCATGCTTAAGCCTAAAGGATCCTGCATTGCAGTCTGCTGTTTTCACATGTACCACATTTTCCTCTACTTCCCCAAATATCCACGTAAGCATGTCATAGAAATGCACCCCGATATTTGAGGCAATACCGCCTGATTTACTCTGGTCACCTTTCCAGGAGATAAAATACCATTTGCCCCTGCTGGTCAAGTAGGTAAGGTCAATGTCGTACATCCTGCCCGGGTGCTCTTCCAACTCCTTGCTCACTTTTTCTTTCAAGGCTATGATAGAAGGGTGTAGCCGTAACTGCAAAATATTATTGACCTTTTGACCGGTCTCCTGCTCTATGATCTTAAGCTGATCGATATTCCACGGGTTAAGCACCAACGGTTTTTCGCAAATGACATCAGCACCGGACTTCAGCCCAAACCTTATATGTGAATCATGCAAATAATTAGGCGAACAGATAGAAACATAATCTATCTTCTTCCCTGTATCTCTATGCCATTTATCAACAAACCTGTCAAAACGTTCAAACTCAGTAAAAAAATCCGCCTGGGGAAAGTGGCTGTCCATAATGCCTATCCCATCATAAGGGTCAAGTGCAGCAATTAGCTCATTTCCGGTATCTTTGATCGCATTCATATGTCTTGGTGCGATATATCCTGATGCACCGATGAGTGCGAAATTTTTTTTATGCATTACAGTCTCCATGTTGGTTTTTCTATGATCCCTTTGACATCTATAAGCACAGGGACCTCTGTGCTTAAAGCCCTGTAGTCTTCCATAGACAAAGCTCTAAATTGCTGATGCGCCACAGCCAATACAATACTGTCATATTTTTTATCTGCCCCAAAGGGATCCGCTATTAGCCCATGATGATAGTGTTGTTTTGGCTCATTTCTATCTACCCAAGGATCATAGACATCGACACTGCATCCATATGTTTTAAGCTCCTCAATGATATCGACAACTTTTGTGTTTCGCATATCCGGGCAATCCTCCTTAAACGTCACACCCAGTATCAGTATATTGGCATCTTTTATTTTTTTGTCATGCTTTATCATTTCCTTGACTGTCTGCTCTGCAATATACTTTCCCATCCCATTGTTTATCTGTCTTGCGCCCAGTATAAGGTTGGGCTTATAGCCAAGTTCTTCAGCTTTATACGTCAGATAATAAGGGTCAACGCCTATACAATGCCCTCCTACAAGCCCCGGGGTCAATTTGATAAAGTTCCACTTCGTTGCCGCAGCATCAATGACTTCGTTGGTGTCTATTCCCATTGTATCAAAAATGAGTGCAAGCTCATTGATAAGTGCGATGTTCACATCTCTTTGGGTGTTTTCTATGACTTTTGAAGCTTCAGCAACTTTAATGCTGGAGGCAAGATGTGTGCCCGCCTCTATGACAGAAGCATAAAGAGCATCAACTCTGTTTGCTATTTCAGGGGTTGAGCCTGCAGTGACTTTGAGTATTTTTTTAACCGTATGTTCTTTGTCCCCGGGGTTAATGCGCTCAGGAGAGTAGCCTGCAAAAAAATCCTGGTTAAACACAAGTCCGGAACTTTTTTCAAGTTCAGGGACACAAACCTCTTCGGTCACACCAGGGTAAACCGTTGATTCATAAATAACAATGTCATTTTTTTTCAGTACTCCTCCTATCATTTGTGAAGAGTTGATCAAAGGAGCCAAGTCAGGACGATTGCTTTCATCTATGGGGGTAGGGACGGTCACGATGTAGATATTTGCTGAGCTGATGTCTTTTATATCCGTTGAAAATACCAGTGTATCTTTAGCCTCTTTTAGCTGTGAGTCAGACAATTCATGAGTCCTGTCATAGCCTTGACTCAATTCGTCCACCCTGTTTTGATTGATATCAAACCCCACAACATCATACTTTTCAGAAAAAGCATGCGCCAAAGGCAAACCCACATATCCTAACCCAATAATTGCTATCTTGTCCATATACTTATACCACTTTCATCTCTAATGTGACTCAATTATACCCAAAAACCCTTACTCGTCTACCTATCTTCACACTTTAGCCTTCGTCTTCGTCTCATAACCCAATACACCAGTCCCCCGCCCAGTATAAGTCCGCCTATGACCTGTACCCAGGCAGACAGCAATATGCTTTTATGTACGATCGTTTTATGCATCTCGTTGTCTATGTGTACGCCTGCATATTTTGCCGTATGCACCATAAGAGAGACAGCCAGATCTTTGCTTGGCAACTCTTTATGACAGGCCAGACATGCCCCCTGTCTGTCCAGCTTGTCACGTGTTTCATTGTCCAGTGCCTGTGAAAGTCTCCAGTGGTTTCCTACCGTTTGAACCTGTGTACCGTTCTCATCTATCATGACCGAGTAGTCATACTTGAGGTTGGGGATGGCCGGTATTTGCTCATCTGTGCCTTTGACAAGCAGGGTTTTGTCTGCACGCATCAGGTCTACAATGGTTGTTTTACGCTGATCAGCAAAATACTTCCCGCCATTGATGCCTTTTCCTTGCGCCTTCAAACTGGTATGGCAAGACGCACAGGTACGCGAGGCCTTGCTTACCGTATGTGGCTGTACCGGCGCCATCACAATGGAGTTTACACCATTTTTGTCAGCATCTACCGTACCGTTGTTCTCCACACCCTGCAGTTTAAAGATATGGTTTTGCAGCAATGCCTTGCCCTCTTTGCCGATGACCGTCAGTGTGACCTGGCAACCTGGGATGGTAGGAGAAACCCTGCCTTCACCGTTTTGGCTCAAAGCCGGGTCTTCCCACCTCAGATAGCTTCGTGTCTCCGTCACTTTACCGTCAACCAAAAAATCTTTGAGGGTATCCACCTCACCGGTCTTACCGTTGACATGGTACTTCGACGCCGCCAAATAGTCGGGATTTTGCTTGCCTTGCGAATAGTCTATCTTGACATGACAGCCGTAACATTGTGGTGCCCATGTGGCATGACAGGTATAGCACTCCATCTTCTCGGTATGTGCGCTTATCTGATCCATCGCCACCAGGCCTTCCTTAGAGATCTCATCTTGTGCTTTAAGCAGCTTCAGCGGCTTTAGCTCAACATCTTTGCCTGAAGAAAGATGCATGATGACCTTGTTGCCTTTGCGTACTGCCTTGGTGAGCGGATTGCCCCTTGCTGAGAGCAGGAACCCGTCCCCTCTGTCCGCAGGAATGGCACCTTGCTCCAGATACGCAGCCAGGGTTTTCGTGGTTCCTCTGGCCTTGCCTGTTTTGGGCTTGGTGGCAAACTCGTCTGCATACCCAAGAGGCAGCTCCCAGGGGTACTTGCTGGTCGTCCCGTGGCAGTCCTCGCACTCTATTTCCACTGCCCCAAGGTTCGCACCTCTGAAAAAGCCATCCCCGTGCATATCGTTGGAGGTGTGACAGTCTTGGCAAAGCATACCCTTGGTGTAGTGAATGTCTTCCGTAAGATGCAAATAGCGTTTGGTGTGTAATTTTGGCTGACCATTGCCTTCATGGTCAAATGTCGCCTGATATTCTGTCTCCATCAACCCCTGATAACTCACCCCGATACGCTTACCCCTGTTATGGCAGGTGGTACAGGTCTCTACAGGGATCCCCGTATAGTTCATATCGTGGACAAAAACTTTGGCATCACGTGAGGATTGTATGCTGTGCACGAGCATATGTCCGTCTTCGACTTTGGAGATGCTCTTGTCCTTGCCTTCATACAAACCGGCATTGGAGTATGGCACATGACAGGAAGCACAGCCTATGCCCCGGTAATCCCCTCTTCTTTTCCGTCCTTTGCCGCCGGTATGACAACGCAGACACTCTTGTCGCAGATAGGTATACACCGAAAGCGTAGGGTCTTTCTCTACCTCATCGGCCGTAGGGGCAGCAGGCAGTGCTTTGGTCTTCTCCAAAAAGCCTTGCGGCTCAAGTGTGGCCAGCTTCTCCATATACTTTTTATAGGCTTCCGTCCCCAGGCGTTCATGAGGGTCCGGGGAGGTGCCGCCAAAGTTGGTATAGGTATGCCTGTACCCCTCTTTCGCGCCAAAGCCCCAGAGCGCACCGTGTATCTTGCCCTGTTCTGTTGCCATGAGGTTGTTCTCCTGTGCGGCAACCTGATTGGGGTGACACATCCCGCAGGTATTTTTGTTTATCCAGGGGCTTGCAGGGTACGGGTAAAAAGCCTTGGGACCCTCATGCTGCAAAAAGTATGTCAAGGTGCCCGAATGCGCCTCTTCTTTTTTCTCTTTGTCTGGGCTTCCGCCATGGCATACCACACAGTCATTTCCTTTGACGCCCGCTTCCTCCGCCTTGAGCAAAATGGCCTGCATCA
>CAYXZY010000148.1:0-4274 GCA_964469685.1 uncultured Sulfurovum sp.
TCACATAAGCCCCGTTTCAACCGGGCTTTTGGGGCATTCCACCGGCAGCCATGATGTATGGTCTGCTGCCAAGCCCATGCTTTATTTCTTACAATTTTTTCCCCGTCCTCCAAAATTGTCATACATCCATGATGCGATAGTTTTGAGTTGGGCCTCCGTGACATTACCTTTTTGTGAAGGCATCAGTCCAAAACGTTTGATCTTGTCTGACATACAAACGGCTTTACTCTCATCCGGGTTAAGTGCATACGAAGTGATGAACTTGACTGCTTCTTCTTTGCTGTCATACGTCATTTTTATATGTCTCATCACTCCCATCACAGGAGGCGCGACCAGTGTAGAAATATCCGTTGGGCGTGTTGTCACGTGACAGGAGGCACATTTTGCTTTGAAAAGGTCTGCTCCTGATGTTTGGGCATGCGCTGAGGGCATGAGAAGAAATGCTGAACTAAGCATTAAGACTGTCATTTTATATTGCATATTGATCCTTTTTATTTTTACAACGCTTACTTTACTCTAACAAGGTGAATGAATTGTGAACCTTGGACAGATCCAGATATACCTGTGTACCTACTTCTTTTTCTGAATGTATCTGCAACCCGATACCCTCTGTGTCACAATAGTCCTTTACCAAAGCAAGGCCTATACCTTTTCCCTCCTGTTTGGCATCGGCCTGATAGTAACGCTCATGTACCTGCAAAAGCTCAGTAGGGCTCATCCCCTTGCCTTCATCTTGTATCTTCAGGATATCTTTCTCCAAAGAAATGTGTACCGGAGCCTCTTTTTCAGAATATTTCATTGCGTTACTGATGATATTGTCAAGCATCTGTTCAAACCCTATTTTGTCTGCTTTTATGTGGTATGTCTCGGTCGTTATTTCAATGGGGTTTCTTTGCTGCTCCAAAAACACTGCCACACGCTCTTGGATGACCTCCTGGATATCAAAGATCTCTTTTTCTATCTCGTGCATCTCTTTGCGTATCGCATATACCAGTTCATGATACAGTTTTTCCAGGCGCACGGATGCATCTTCTATACGCTCAATGCGCTTGAATGACTTCTCGTCTGTCATCGTTTTTTTCAACATGCTTGCATTCGCCTGTATGGTCGACAAAGGGATGTTCAGTTCATGCAGGATGTCGTGACTCAGGGTAGTAAGCCTGTGTTCCATCTGCTCCTTGGGTGCAAATATCATGGCGGTCAAGATATACCCCCATCCCACAGCGACAAACAAGACCAGTACCCCTGCAATAAAAAAATTGAACTGGCTTAAATGCCAATTTTCCAAAAACCGGTACACTGCCATCAACAACACCGTCATGGTGACCACATAGATCAACAGTGCCAAAAGCAGTTCTTTTCCCCTGCTTAACATGCAAGCCTCATCTGATACCCTACACCTCTTATATTTTCTATCTGCTCAGGAAAGTACTTTTTAAGCTGTGCAATATACACCCTAAGCGCACCATCACTCGCTTCTTCAGAAGCAGGCCACAATTGGGATTTGATCCTTTCCATTGGAACGACCTCACCTTTTCCTTCCAAAAGAACCAAGAGTAATTCTGCAGACTTCAAACTTAAATTCACATCATTGCCCTGATGGTAGAGTTTTTTTGTCACAATATCAAATTGGTACCCATCTATATGTATTTTCTCAGTGCGTACCTGTCTGCGCAATACGGCATTCATGCGCAACAGCAGTTCATCCAGATCGACAGGTTTGTGTATATAATCATCTCCGCCTTGCGTAAAACCTTCATGCAACGATGCTTTGTCATTTCTGGAAGTAATAAAAATGGTTGGTGTTTCATCTCCTGATGCACGGAGTTTTTTAAGCAGATCAAATCCGCTTTCATACGGCAGATTGACATCAAAAAGATAGAGGTCATAATTATTCTCATAGCTAAGGTCAAGCGCCGAGTAAGGATCAAGCACGCAATCCACCCCAAAGCCCTCTTCTTCTAAAAAATCCTGCAGCGTTTCATTGAAGAGTTTATCGTCTTCAAGGAGAAGTATTTTGGTAGCTATCATTGCAAAAAAGCACTCAAGTAAGTTACGGTTCGCATTTGTACTGGTTCATGTGATCTGCCCGGCAGATCACATAAACATACCGCCATTGACTTTTAAAGTCTCACCCGTGATGTAAGAAGCGTGATCAGAAAGCAAGAATGCCACAGCATCAGCAACTTCGGAAGGCTTACCGAACCTTCCCATAGGTATTTTGGCAGTAAACGCATCTTTGACTTCATCTGTAAGCACATCGGTCATCTCTGTGGCTATAAATCCGGGGGTTACCGTGTTGTAGCGTATGCCTGAAGTCGCCGCTTCGATCGCGAACGATTTGGTCATAGCGATGGTACCGCCTTTTGACGCAGCATAGTTGGTCTGACCTGCATTGCCGGTCTCACCGACAATAGAAGCAATGTTCACCACCGACCCAAAACGCTTTTTACGCATCACCTTTAACGCTTCTCTACAGCCTATGAACGTAGAGGTAAGGTTGGCATTGATCACCTCCATGAAGGCTTCTGTTTTCATGCGCATTGCCAGACCATCTTTGGTGATCCCGGCATTGTTGACAAGATAGGAAAGCTCACCATCTGCCTCAATGACCGTCTTTATCCCTGCTATAAAAGCCGCTTCATCACTCACATCAAAACCAATGACTTCAGCCTTGCCGCCAGCAGCTTCTATGTCTGCCTTCACTGCTTTAGCCTCAGCCTCTCCGGAACGAAAGTTTACCCATACTTTAAGACCCATACCCGCAAGACCTCTGGCGATCTCAGCCCCTATACCGCGACTGGCGCCGGTAACCAACACATTTGTACCCGTAAATTTCATTGCATACCTTTTCTATATATTTAAGATATTGTAGCATAAAGGATTTAATCACAAGCAGTGCACATCTATGAATCAAGCAAAGCGCGTCTTGTCACGGGAAACGCGCCCTAGAAAGCGATAGTGATTTGAGAGTCACGACGCTTTTTTGGTTTCGTTATTTTCTAAACAAAATAAAAGAGAACAACGCCACAGTATGCACCAAAAAGGGAATGCGCCCCAATTAACCGGCAAACAATTTATTCTTAATATCCTCAAAGATCTTATAATCATCAGGACTGATCGTATCCGAATAGATCATATGGTTCAACTGCTCCAAAATATGCAGCTTGGATATCTGGTCATCACGCAGTGCCTGGTTGATGATCTCAACCTGTTCATCTAGATCATAGTCACTCTCAAGGATGTCATTCAGTATGGCTTTTGCTTCCTCATGGTCACAGGCAAAATTCTGCCCCATAATGTCACAAAAAAGCGGGGTTTCTTTCTCTACATCTCTTTGATCTACTTTAATGATATGGGCCAACAGTGTTCCCACAGACTTTTTAATCTTTTTTTCCATAAAATTTCCTCCTTACACCTAAGCTTTACCTTTGGCAAGAATCACACACATCATTTTTGCTTCATTATATTATGAATAAAAGATTAAGTCAAATCATATCAATGGTGCATCCATCTCCTCGGGGATCTCAAGACCCATCAGCTTCAGTACAGATGGGGCCACATTGTTCAGCCCACATCCTTCTTTTACCTTGCTCACACCTTCAGCAAGGACAAAACACCATACTTCACCCACGGTATGGTTGGTCAAAGTATGTCCCTCTAGATCGCACATTTCTTCACAGTTACCATGGTCTGAAGTCAGTACGATGTTGTAACCATCACGCTTAGCCTTTTCTATGATCTTTCCAAGTTCCGTATCTACAGCAGTGACCGCCAAACGTGCAGCTTCGTAGTTGCCTGTGTGGCCTACCATGTCACCATTGGCAAAATTCACTACGATCAGGTCATAATTCTCATCCATCGCTTTGCGTACGGCATCACCAACCTGGGGTGCGGACATTTCGGGTTTCATATCATAGGTCTTCACATCAGGACTGGGAATGAGCACGCGGCTCTCGCCAATATACGGCTCTTCTATCCCGCCGTTAAGGAAAAATGTCACATGCGCATATTTTTCTGTCTCAGCAGTATGCAGCTGACGTAACCCAGCGTCAGATATGACTTCAGCCAATGTATTGCGAGGTGCCTCTTTGGGGAAGAGTACCGGGTAGTCAAAACTGGCATCATACTGCGTCATCGTAGCGATATGCAAGGGTATATAGGTTCGGGGGAACGCATCAAACTGTTTGTCTCCAAGCGCTGCAGTGATTTCACGCACCCTGTCCGAACGGAAGTTGGTGACGATGACCGCATCATTTTCCTTCAGCCCCTCA